>CAJXHQ010000355.1 GCA_913054485.1 uncultured Paracoccaceae bacterium | reverse complement strand
AAAAGGCTCGACCCGCCACTCTGCCTATAACCTGCGCCCGACCTTCTCGGACGTGCAGGAGCGGCACACGATCGCGGTTCTGGTGGAGAATGAGCCGGGCGTGCTGGCGCGCGTCATCGGGCTGTTCTCGGGCCGCGGCTACAATATCGAAAGCCTCACCGTGGCGGAGGTGGACCATACCGGCCACCTGTCGCGCATCACCATCGTCACTAAGGGCACGCCGCAGGTGATCGAGCAGATCGAGGCGCAGCTGGGCCGGATCGTGCCGGTGCATGCGGTGCATGACCTGACCGTCGAGGGCCCCGCCGTGGAGCGCGAGCTGGCGATCATCAAGGTGGTCGGCGAAGGTGACAAGCGGGTAGAAGCGCTGCGGCTGGCGGATATCTTCCGCGCCAATGTTGTCGACAGTACGCTCAACAGCTTTGTTTTTGAGATCACCGGCGCGCCGGACAAGATCGATGCCTTTGCCGACCTGATGCGGCCGCTGGGCCTGGCCGAGCTGGCCCGCACAGGCGTCGCCGCGCTGCTGCGCGGCAGCTGAGGCTTTCCGCTGCGGCGCGCCCGGCCCATGGGCCTGCGCGCCGTGGCATCAGGCTGCGGGCACCGCTGCGGCAGGAGGTTCCGCAGGCCCCGGGAAGGCAATGACCTGTGCTTTACCGCGCTGCGGCCCTGCCTGTCCCCTCTCCTGCAGTACAGACACCAGCCCCAGCGCCGCCCGGCTTTCAAGAAGCAGAGGGTTAACAGCCCGGCGCTGACCGGACTCGCGCAAGAGATCAAAGCGCACAAGGTCGCCCGGTTTCAGCCCTGCATGTGCGTCATTCTCCCTAGGGATGTAAAAGACAGGGTCTTTCTGATCCTCACACCAAATGACCGCATTTCCGTCCGGCTCGCCGCTCCAAATCACTACGCCTATCATTTCTGCCCCTTATGCTACTCAATTCAATTTTGATCTAGCTGCGGCACGGCAAACACGGTTAATTCTGCGTCCGACTATTGCAATTTGTGTCCACCCGGGTAGCTTCTGCTCCAATATCGTGTCAGACTTGACGCGATATAGTGTCATATCCGGCTGGCCGCCCGGTTTTTCCGGCCTAAGTTCCGAGCAATAGCCCCCAAGAACAGCACGGGCAGCAGAAAGTTGAGGTGAACATGTCCCATTCAACACGATCACCAGCAGAGCTGCGCAACATGTTCGGGGCAAATTTGCGGCTGCTCTCCAAACGGTATCCTTCGATTTCCGAACTCTCCCGCAGGCTTGGAATAAACCGCACGCAATTCAACCGTTACCTGTCCGGCGAAAGTTTTCCGAGACCGGACGTGCTGGACCGGATTTGCAGCTTCTTTGACGTTGATGCGCGTATTCTGCTGGAGCCGGTTGGCACGCTTGCGAACAAGGGACAGGTGCTGAGCGGACCGGTGCTGTCCGAGTTTGGCGGCAAAGGGGTGATCAATGTCCCCGAAGATCTGTTTCCCTCCGGCCTCTACCGCTTTTCCAGGCGCAGTTTTCTCAGCGATGAGCAATTCGTGGTTGGGCTGGTCTATGTCTTCCGGGCCGGCGAATGCACCTATGTGAAAGGCTATGAAGCAAAAGAGGCCATGCGGCAGCAGGGCCTGCCCACTGCCGCCCCGGCACGGGAGTTCCGCGGCTATGTCTCGCGCCAGGAAGACGGGGTTGCGATGGTGATTTCGCGCCGCAATGCTATGACCACCTCGTTCAATTACCTCGCCCGCGTCGCCTCATTCGAGAATAATTTCTGGGTCGGCTACGCCTCGCGCACTGTCCGTGAAAGCGTCACAGGCACCCGTGCCGCCCGCATGGTCTATGAACACCTCGGGCGCGACAGCCGGGCAGTGCTCTCCACCGCCCGCAGCGTCGGCCTGGTGGGCGAGAGCGACCTGATGCCCTTCCATCACCGTTTACTGCAAACCACCGAAGCCTTCCGCTGAGGCCTGGCTCAGCTGCGGCCATTGCCGGTGATGATCCGATAGAGGTGCCAGGAGGCGTGGCCAAGCCAGGGCAGGATGAGGAACAGACCGAGAAAACCGGGGATCAGCGCCGCAAAGGTCGCCACCGCGATAAAACCGGCCCAGAAGATCATCACCGCAAAATTCTGCTGCACATAGCCGAAGGACGCGATCATCGCGGTCACGAAATCCAGCTCACGGTCCAGCAGCAGCGGCAGTGACAGCACCGAGATCATGAAGAGCAGCAGCGCGAACAGCGCGCCCACGACCGTTCCCACGGTCAGCATCAGCAAGCCTTGCGCGGTGAAGTAGACATCCATCGACGTCGAGATATTGGTCATTGCCGCATGCCCAAGGAACAGCGCAAAGATCATATGGCCGAGGAAAAACCAGAACAGGAAGACCACCACGATAATGGCGCAGATCGAGGGCAGCTGGCGGCGGCTCTGCTGCAGCACCACGCCGAAAATCGCCTTGGCGTCCAGAGGTTCCCCCTGTTCCAGACGGTGCGACACCTCGTAGAGCCCGACCGCCGCAAACGGCCCGATCAGCGGAAAGCCGATAGCCGCCAGCACCAGCCAGAAACTGGTGCCGGTCAGCAGCGTGACCCAGGCCATGCCCCAGCCCGCCGCCACATAGATGGCGGCAAAGGCCAGCCCGTAGACAGGCTCGGCCCGGAAGTCCGCAAAACCACGTTTCAGCGCCGCGCGCAGATCCGCCATGCCAATGGGATGCAGCTCCGGCAGGCCAAAGGGTTTCTCCATATCTGTTTCTCCTCCCCGAAATTCTTCTTGCGCTCACAGCGGCGGCGGCGCGTTTTGCGGCCAGCGGGTGGCCGCGTGGTAGGCCGCGCCCAGCGACAGGATCTCCCGGTCCCTGCCCTGGCGTCCGAAGATCTGAACCCCAATCGGCAGGCCGCCGCTGCCAAAACCTGCGGGGGCGGCCAATGCGGGCAGGCCGATCAGGCTCACCGGCACCACCACCTCCATCCAGCGGTGGTAGGTGTCCATGGCCTGCCCGGCGATGTCCTGCGGGTACTCCCACTCCAGCGGGAAAGGCCACAGCTGCGCTGATGGCAGCACCAGCGCGTCATAGTCTTCAAACAGGCGCATGGCAGCGCGTTGCCAGGCTGACCGGATGTCCGATGCGGCCTGCACCTGCTGCCCGGTGAGGGCGAGCCCGCGTTCGAGCTCCCAGCGGGCGGCGGGTTTGAGCTGGTCCTTGCGGTCTGCAAAGGCCCGCAGCCCGGCAGCCACCGCAAAGGAGCGCAGGGTGATCCAGGCCTGCCACAGCTTTTCTGCCGGGAACGGCGCTTGCAGGCTGTCCACCCTGTGGCCCTGATCCTCAAAGACACCCAGGGCTGCCTCGCATTGCGCCAGGATACCCGCCTCCATCGGATAGGCCCCGCCCCAGTCCGCCAGCCAGCCGATGCGGGCCGGCTTTGCCGCAGGCAGCGGCGCGGCACGATGGCCGCCGCGGCCCAGGGGCTGGCCGGGCAGCGGGCCTGCGATCACATCCAGCAACAGCGCCAGATCTTCGGGGCTGCGCGCCATCGGCCCCAGGGTCGACAGCGGGTGCAGAAAGACATCACCCTCCGGCGCCGAGGGCACCCGGCCCCAGGTCGGGCGGAAGCCGTAGACATTGTTCCAGGCCGCCGGGTTGCGCAGGGATCCCATCATGTCGGAGCCGTCCGCCAGCGCCACCATGCCCGCCGCCAGCGCCGCCGCCGCCCCGCCGGAAGAGCCGCCGGCACTGCGGCTGGCATCATAGGCGTTGCCGGTGGCCCCGTGCACCGGATTGAAGGTATGCGAGCCAAGGCCGAACTCAGGCGTATTGGTCTTGCCAATGAAGATCGCCCCCGCGGCGCGCATCCGGGCCACTGCGGGCTCGTCTTCGGGTGCAATGAAATCCGTCAGCAACGGCGAGCCGGAGGAGGTCCGCAAGCCTTTCACATTGGCGAGGTCCTTGACGGCAACCGGCAGCCCGTGCAGCGCGCCGCGGGCTCCGGCCTTGTCTGCCGCTGCAGCCTCGGCCATCAGCACGTCACGCTGCCGCAGGTCAACAATCGCATTGAGAGCGGGGTTCACCGCCGCGATCCGGTCCAGAGCCGCCGCCATGAGCGCCTGCGCGGAGAGTTCGCCAGAGTGCAGCCGGGCCAATAGCTGGGAGGCGTCAACATTGAAGAGAGACATCAAAATCCATTCGCAGAAAGAGTGCTAAAGGTGACTCTAACATCCCGGATTTCAAAATAAACACGCAAGTCGGATATATGTTTTGAGGCGCCCCGGACACAGCAGGCACCCCTCCCGCCCGGCCAATGCCCGTCCCGCGGATGGCCCGGCCTGTTGGTTGGGCCGGGCGCCGCGTCTGCGGGGCGGCGAAAGCCCCTTAAGA
>CAJXHQ010000354.1 GCA_913054485.1 uncultured Paracoccaceae bacterium | reverse complement strand
CGCCAGCCCGAAGGAAACCACGGCATTCCAGCCTGCCATCGATATGCCGAACATCTCCCAGGGGATCTCATCGCAGCGCACCAGGGGTGCTGCCATGATCTGCTCCATCAGGTCTTCGGCGCTCAGCCCGCCGATGGGGCCCGAGGTGCAGGTGGACGGCCCTTCCCAGAGACCTTTTTCGACGCCCGCGTGGAACACGCCGATGGCGCCGGTTGTCATGGCGGCCAGCGCACCGAGCCAGGGCAGGATAGCGCCGGGGATCAGCAAGGCCAGCACGCCGATGCCTGCCGCCGCAGCATGGGGGTAGCGCTGCCAGTAGCACATCTCGCAGGGGGCCATGCTGCCGATATACTGGAAGGCAAAGGCCCCCAGCAGGGTTGCGGCAGAGCCGCCGGCAGCGGCGAGGATCAGAAGTTTGCGCATGGGTCAGATAACCTTCAGGACAAGAAAACCGCCAAACAGCAGGGCCAGGAAGGCGGTGAACACGGTGCCGAGGCGTTTTTCGATGAAATCACGGATCGGCGGGCCGAATTTCCACAACAGCGCAGCCACCATGAAAAAACGCAATGCCCGGGCCAGGATCGAAGTGGCGATGAAGGTGCCCAGCGGCATGCCGGTCCAGCCTGACATGATGGTAATCACCTTGTAGGGGAAGGGGGTGATGCCGGCCCCCAGCACGGCCCAGAAGCCGAAGTCGTTGAACTTGGTATTGAACGCGGCCATGGAGTCGGCCTTTCCCATGGCCTCCAGGATCGGCTGGCCGAGGCTGTCATAGAAGAAAGCGCCGATGGCATAGCCCAGCATGCCGCCCAGAACCGAGGCTGTCAGGGCCACGAGAGCGATCAGCCAGGCCCGGTTGGGGCGGGCCAGAATCATCGGGGTCATCATAACATCAGGCGGAATCGGAAAGACCGAGCTTTCCACGAAAGACACCGCTGCCAGCCACCACAGCGCATGCGGGTGGTCGGCCAGAGCCATGGTCCGGTCATAGGTCTTGCGCAGCATTCGCCTGTCCTTCTGCCTGCCTTTGCAGGCGATTGAACACGCGTATCGCGGCAGGTCAACCTGCGGCCTTAAATTCTCCCTGTTACGGCGGAGTTGCGCGGGGCAAGATTGCCTCTGGACCTCGCTCGCGGGCTTCGCTAGGAACGCATCAGGAAGCCCAAGTGGCGGAATGGTAGACGCAGGGGATTCAAAATCCCCCGGTGGTGACACCGTGCCGGTTCGAGTCCGGCCTTGGGTACCAGGCTTCCTCTTCCAGTCAGACAGAGTCAATCGGGCCGGTTCAACCGGGACCGCTGCCGCCGCCCTCTCCCTTATCAGAAGTATCCACAGCAGACGAAACCTGGTTGCGGCCGTTCCGTTTGGCTGCATAAAGCGCTTCGTCCGCGTTGCGGTAGGCCTTGTCCACGCATTCGCCGGGCATAAGGCGGGCGACCCCGAAACTGGCCGCCATGTCAGTTGTTTGCACACCGGCCTCGAAGCGCGTGCCGGCAATTTCCGCCCGCAGCCGCTCAGCGGCGGCGACCCCGTCCTGCAGGGATGTGCCCCTCAGCAGCAGGGCGAATTCTTCCCCGCCCACCCGGCCGGCGGCGTCTCCTCTGCGGCAATGCGCCTGGAACAGCCTGCCGCACTGGCGCAGCACATCATCCCCGGCAGGATGCCCCAGGGTGTCGTTGACCGATTTGAAGTCATCCAGATCCAGCAGCACGAGTGCATGCGGCCCGTCATCGGCGGCGGCCTCTTTGGCGGCCTCGAACCAGGCCCGGCGGGTCAGGCAGCCGGTGAGCGGATCGGTCCGTGCGTCTTCCGCCAGACGGTTGATCGTATTCTGCACATTCAGCTCCAAGGCCACCCAGGCGGCAAAGAACCGGATCAGCTCCAGGTCAGCCTCCGGAAAGGGGTCACGGTCCTCCAGGCAGGTGAAGTTCAAGGTTCCGAAGCGCTTGCCGCCGACGATGTGCGGCACGCCGATATAGGTTTCCAGCCGGAACATCGCATAGCAGGGGTGGCCGGAAATCCGGCTGCTGCCGGCCTGGTGGAAGGCCAGCGGGCCCTCGGCCTGCAGCGTGTGGACGCAATAGGTATCGCCGAGGTCGAAGGCGGTGCCGGGCGGCACCTCATGCACATCAGATTCCGACAGCATAACCGTGTAGGTCGAGCCCTGGATCCAGCTGACGATCGCGGTGCTGGTTCCGAACCGTTCCAGCCCCAGCCGCAGGATTGCGCGGATCTTGCCGCTGCCGGACATTTCACTGCAGGAGCTGATCGCATAGAGCTGGCGCAGCAGGGCCTCATAGGCGTGCTGTTCGCTCATGTCCTTGATGATCGCCAGGTAGCCGTCGACGCCGCCCTCTGCGTTGCGGACCGGGCTGGCGGTGGTCTGGCTGGCAAAGACCCTGCCGTTTTTGCGCCGGTAGGAGACCTCATAGCGATGCGAAGTGGTGCTACTTTCGGGGTTGAAGCGGATTTTGCGCTGTTCGTGAAAGGCCGCCTCATCCGCGTAGAGCATCCGGGTCTCCTTACCCAGAAGGTCCTGAAGGGTGTAGCCGAAGATCCGGGTCAGGGCCGGGTTGACCCAACGGATGCGCCGGTCGGGTCCGGCCAGGATCACGCCATCGCTCAGGTCTTCGAATAAGGCTGGTAACGCAAAGGCCGGCAGGTGTTCCTGCTGTGGCCTGCAGATCTGCAGCTGTTCCGCTTTCATGGCTGCCTCTCCCCAAGGCTGGCATGCGGCGGTGAAGCCGGACGCCGATTGTTGCACCCCGGCGGCACCGGCGGTGCGTCTTTTGTTAATTATGCATGGGGGAGGTTTCTATTGGTGAAATTTGAGGCACTTTCCGGCCGGTTCCGCCAAAGTGCGGCTTTTTCGCGGCGGTTTCACCTATAGGTAGCGGGGTTACCGTGATCTTTCTTCCTTGGGTGATTCTGGCCGGTGCGCAGGACGGTTTTGTCTTCCAATTGGCGACAAACTTGAGCAAGGTGGCTGATTTGTGACGCCATTGCGCGGTTTTTTGGCGGCTTTTCAAAATAAGCCGGCCGCCGCTGGCAGGGAATGATGACGTTTTTATTGTTTCCAGAATGGCTGCAGCGATCTGCCAGGCCGCCGTATAAATCCGGCCAATTTGCCGGATCGCCCGAAATCCGGGTGTCAGCGGCGGTGTATTGTTCCTTATTTGGGGACAATACGCCGGAAAAGACCGCCGCTGCGTGCCGTCGGCGCCATCGCAGCCGAGGGAAATGCGGCAGTTTTTAGCCTTTTTTTTCCTTTGTCGGGCTCAGGGGCTCAGATACAAAAAGAACAGCCCATCTGGGGGGCGAGTAATGTGCTGCGGCGGCTGCCAATCCGTTTGCAGAAAATGCATCTTTAGGATGCCAGGACTGGACCGACTGGACCGGCGTTGCCGTGTCTGTGTTGGCTGCGGGCGGAGTCTGTCTGGGCTTTGCCGATAGTGGAGGCTTGCGGGCCGTCTGCTCCTGTTGCGCTGTGCTTGGGCATGGTGCCACGTCAAATCCCCCTGTTTGGATCATTTGAAGTCCGGCTTTGATGCCGAGCCTGAGAAGGCCTGAGGAGATTGACATGGAAGAAGACGGTTACGTGAACCCGGAAGACGAAGCGCTTGCTGTTCTGAACGGTATTGTCGAGGGCACAGAAGCCTCCGACGTGATCGACACCGCTTATACCGGCGATCCCGAAGGTGACCGGGTGGACAACGGTGACGCGATCCGGCCCGGTGCGGCGCCTGACGACGACAAGATCCTGGCCGGTGCCGGCGACGACACAGTGCAGGCCGGCGAGGGCGACGACATTATCGTTGCCGGCGAAGGCGACGACAGTGTTGAAGGCGGCGCGGGCTCGGACCTTGTGTTCGGCGGAACCGGGGATGACACTATTGCCGGCGGTCAGGACGATTACATTGTCGGCGGTGAAGACGAAGATGGCGAAGACGTCGATGTCCTGGACCTGCGCGGTGCGGCGGAAGAGGCCAACCCGGGCGGCACTCTTGAGGTCACCTATGACGAGGGGAACCCGGAATCCGGCACTGTCCGCTACTACAATGCTGAAGGTGAGCTCACCGGCAGGACCGGTTTCGAGGAGATCGAAAAGGTCATTCCTTGCTTCACTCCGGGCACGCTGATTGCCACGCCGCGGGGCGAGCGCCGCGTTGAAGACCTGAAGGCCGGCGACCGGGTGATTACCCGCGACAACGGCATTCAGGAAATCCGCTGGGCCGGCGCGCGCCAGCTTGACGCCGCAGACTTGTCCCACGCATCCCATCTGCAGCCGATCCTGATCCGCAAAGGCGCCCTGGGCAACGGGCTGCCTGAGCGCGACATGATGGTCAGCCCCAACCACCGGGTGCTTGTC
>CAJXHQ010000353.1 GCA_913054485.1 uncultured Paracoccaceae bacterium | reverse complement strand
GCTTCGATGAACCAGAAATCCTCCGTTGCTCAAACCCCTAAATCTGTCCGGTAGGGGCTGACGTCAGACAATATCCAGCACAATCCGCATGTGGTGTCAGGCAAGGAAGGGTTCATCGCTTATTTTGGAAAGATGGCGGCGGAGTATCCTGGCAAGCGCGTGGAGGTTAAACGCGCTCTGGCCGAGGGCAATCATGTTGTCCTTCACTGCCACCAGATCTGGCCGGAGGGCCTGGAATACGCTGGCATTGATATCTTCCGGCTGGATGAGGCTGGCAAGATTGTCGAACATTGGGATGTGCTTCAGGAACTCCCGGAACACAGCGCCCATGAGAACGGGATGTTTTGAGCTGCCGGCCCTGAGATGAGAGAATAGAAAAAGGCCGGGGATGGCCCCGGTCTTTTCCCGATCCGCTTGATCGTCTTGTACTTGGGTACTCGCCTGTTTCAGCATCTGAAGCGGTACTTAAGACTGGAGCCCCTTTAATTTGATCAGCTGCCGCAGAGCGGGCATGAACCAGGTGCTGCCGTGACAAAAGGCTGACATGTCAAAAGGTTTATCCTCCATACTCAGCCGTTCCTTGGTGTTCCCGAGAGTCCGTACATATCTACAGTCTGTTCCTTTTCAGGCAGCTTGTTAGAGATCAAGAATTAAGTCGTGGGTGCCTTTAGCCGGAACGGCACAGCAAATTAGCACCTCATCATCAGTGTGATCGGCAGTAACGGCTGTGCGGTAGACCACGTCTCCGGTCAGTTTCTTCGTCAGGCAGCTGCCGCAAGATCCGCTCCGGCAAGAAAACGCAGGGGTCAGACCATGGGCCTCGGCGGTTTCCAGCAGAGTGCCGCCTCCATTCTCCCAGTGCTGTTCAAAACCCGAAGCTTCAAATTTAATCAGGGCCATTTCGGCCTCTGGCTCGGGCTGGAAATCCGCCTCTGCCCCTGCGGATTCAACGTCCGGGCGGCGGGTCAGCGCCGCTTGGCCGAAGGCCTCTGCGAAAATGCGAGCATCCGGCGCGCCAAGGCCGCGCAGACCGTCATAAACAGCTTGCATGAAAGGCGGCGGGCCGCACAGGAAAAAATCGTAATCGTCATAGGGCAGTGTTTTACGGATCAACTCCGGGGTGATGTAGCCCTTTGCGTCAAAATCCACCCCTGGCCGTTCATCGTCCTTTGCCCGGGAGATCACAGATACATAGCGGATCTTGCCGTTTGATGCGGTCTCTGCCGCGCGGAATTCATCCAGAAAGGCCCGCTGGCCGGTTTCCTGAGCAGCATGAAAGATAGTCAGCGGCCGGATGTAGCGCTTTCGCAGGCCTTCGTTCAGAACATGGCGAGTCATTGCCATCATTGGCGTCACGCCAACGCCGCCTGCGAATAGTGCAGCGGGCCTCCGTTCTAAAGCATCGAGATAAAAAGCGCCTTTAGGGGCTTTTGCCTCGATGACATCGTCTGTCTTCAGCCTGTCGTGGAGGTGGTTGGACACAGTGCCATCCGGCTCGCGTTTGACGGAAATCCGGTAGCCCGCGTCGCCGGGGGCGGAAGACACTGTATAGGTGCGGACCAGCGGGTCAGATCCGTCTGGCGAAACGCGGATCGTCAGGAATTGGCCAGCCTCAAAGGGCAGCAGCGGAGTACCGTCCTCTGCTTCCAAGGTGAAGGACCGGATTTCGCTGCTTTCGTCCATAACGTCCGTAACCCGCAGGCGACGCCAGGAGTTACGATGCTCCTCTGCCGCTCTGCGCGCGTCCGATGCGACCCAATTGTCTGCCATAAGACTGTTGGGTGACCACTCACCAAAGCTGGCACGGAACGGCAGAGCATCGTGAATTCGCAGGCCGTGATCCAAGGTGAACCGCCAGCCGCGTTCTGCCCCTTTAAAGGCCCGGACTTCCGGGTGGTCCTCCCACAGAACTTCTACCGTGCCGGTCAGCATCAGAACGTCACCGGTGGTGAAATCGGGGAAGATCAGCCCCGCCTTGGGATTCATCAGGAAGTTGCCGATTGTGTTGAAGAAATTGTTGCCGGAGTAGTCCGGGATCGTCAGCGTGTTGCCTTCAACTTTCACAAAACCGCTGCGCCCGCCACGGTGGGACACGTCGACACCTTCGGAGGTGGAATTGGCGCTAAGGCCCACATAGCTGGACACAAAAAACGTGTCGCTTTGCGTAATCAGACAACTGGCAGCAGCATCCAGCGCCGTGAAGTGATCTGTTGGCGCGCGGTCAACAGGGTCATGCGGAGCCCTGACGAAATCGAGATCACGGGTTTGAATATACTGCGGGCAGTTTCCAAAAGACTGTACCACTTTTAGGCTAACGCTAGCCTTATCCCGCGCGCTGACTTTGGCATTCATCCGGTTGCGCCGGCGCGTTGCAACTTCGATGCCCAGCAGCCCGACCGGGGCACCTGCCGACATGGACGAAGCTAGCGGATCGTCGGAAATTGGCTCGGCCTTCATATTGAGAGTGCGATCATTCGGGGAGGTGATGAACCCTGTGTCCCCGGTCAGGATTGAGGCCCAGGGCCAGCCCTGATCATCAACACTGCCCACGACAACAAATGGCAGCTGTTCAAAGAACTGGCGGTGCTGATCCGGCATGAAGGGGCGAATGGCGATCTTGCCAAAGGCTTCCATCCTGTCACGTTTGCCGGCTCGCGATTGTGCAGCTTTCTCACCGCTGTGGAACGGCGACGATAATACTGGTGCCTGGGCAGTCATGGTGAACCTCATCACATCAGGGTGCAGGAAGTTGCCCGGCCCCGCTCTTGAAGGCTGGACCGGGCAATTGGCTCAGGCCGCGTTCAGGCCAACAGGTGTCGACGGCATCGGCACAAAGCCGTCAAGCGCTTCGACGTTTGCCAGCAAGCGGCGTATGTTCGGATAGGCGTCCAACGACACTCCCCCCTCAGGGGCGTGCGCCGTGTAGCTGTAGATCGCGACATCCGCGATGGTCGGGGCATCGCCCACCAGAAATGCACGGCCTTCAAGATGCGCCTCCAGCTTTCCCAGCACCTTGGCGGCTGTCGCATGGGTGAAATCGACATCCAGGGGGGCTTTGAAAACGTTGATCAAACGGGCAGCAGCAGGCCCGAACGCCAGTTCACCTGCTGCAAGGGAAAGGAACTTTTGGACCTCTGCTTCGCCAGCCGGATCGTTGGGAATATAGGCGGGGGCGTATTTGCGGGACAAATAGACGAGAATGGCGTTGCTGTCGCTGATGACGGCGTCGCCGTCTTCGATCATCGGAACCTGACCGGCGGGGTTCTTGGCAAGGTAGGCAGGCTCTTTGTGGGCACCCTTGGCGAGGTCAACGTTGATGATCTCGTGGTCGATCCCGGCCAGGCTGGCAAACAGCACAACACGATGGGCATGACCGGAGAGTGGGAAACTGTGAATGCGAACGGCGTTAGACATCTGGGTGGTCCTTTTAACTGAATGCGCCGGAGCATGTCCCGGCGATACGTCAAAACTAACTTGAGATCACCGTGGCGATAATATACCCATTCATTGAATTATTATGAACATAGTGGTGATAATGGATACGATAGAGGGCATGCGGACCTTTGCAGCCGTTGCCACCCACAAGTCGTTCACTGAGGGTGCAAGACGGATTGGCATCAGCACCAAGCTGGCCAGTAAATACGTCAGCCAGCTTGAAGACCGGCTGGATGCACAGCTGTTCCACCGGACAACCCGCAGTGTGACCCTGACCGAAACCGGCGCTGCCTATCTTGATCGTTGCCTGCCTTTGCTGGAACAGTTTGATGAGCTTGAAGACCTGGTGCAGGAAACGCAGGCCGAATTGGCCGGCCGTATCCGGATCACCGCTCCAACAGGGTTCGGGTCCTCGCTCCTGGTTCGAATGTTGCGGCCCTTTCAGGCCGCGCATCCCATGGTCTCGATCGAGCTTCACCTGTCTGATCATCATGTGGCGGTGATCGAAGAGGGGTTTGATTTGGCCATTCGCTTTGGCGTGCTCAAAGACTCCAGCCTTGTTGCCAAAAAGCTGATGGACATGCGTATCGTCTGCTGCGCCTCTCCCGGCTATCTGTCCGAGCATGGCACCCCGCGCGACCCCGCGGCGCTTTCGACGCATAATTGTCTTCTCCAGACAATCTCCGGGGCCTCGGACAATTGGGAATTCAAGGGGGCCTCGGGGACCTATTCGGTCCCGGTGTCAGGCAATTTCCGCGCAAACTCGCCCCTTGCAGTGGCGCATATGGCCGCCGACGGCCTGGGGATAGGCCGGATGCCATTCTATACGGCAGAGCCCTTTATCGCCCAGCAGCGGCTTCGTCTGATATTTGAAGCGGAGGAGGCCAGGGTTATCGGGCTATATGCCGTCTACCCGCCCAGCCGCCACCTGACAGCACGTATCA
>CAJXHQ010000352.1 GCA_913054485.1 uncultured Paracoccaceae bacterium | reverse complement strand
CCCGCTCCGGAACCCGGCCGGGGCCGCGCGCGGTGCGTTCCGGGTCTTCGCATATTGCCTGGTCCAACCCCTGGCCCTGGGAGAACGACCCCTTCGAGCAGCTCTCGGTCATCGATTACGGTGATTGCGAATTCGATTACGGCTACCCGGACAAGGTGCCCGGTGAAATCACCGCCGCCGCCAAGGCGGTGCTGGACAAGGACACGGCCCTGCTGTCGATCGGCGGCGACCACTATATCACCTACCCGCTGCTGAAAGCGCATGTGGAAAAACATGGCCCGCTGAGCCTGGTGCAGTTCGACGCCCATACCGACACTTGGGAGGACGAGCCCGGCCGTATCGACCACGGCACCATGCTGTGGCATGCGATCAACGAAGGGCTGGTGGACCCGTCCCGCTCCGTGCAGGTTGGCATCCGCACCCATAACCCCAACCCGATGGGGATGAACATCATCGACGCGATCGAGGTTCACAAGACCGGCCCCGCCGCCGTGGCGGAGAAGATCCGCGCCATCGTCGGCGACCACAGGACCTACGTCACCTTCGACATTGATGCGCTGGAACCGGCCTCTGCGCCCGGCACAGGCACGCCGGTGATCGGCGGCCTTTCCCCTTATCAGGCGCAGGAGATCATCCGGTCGATTGCAGGCATCAATGTAGTGGGCATGGATCTGGTGGAGGTCTCGCCAGCCTATGACGTGAGTGAAATCACCGCCATCGCCGGCGCCACGCTGGTCAATGACCTTCTGTGCCTCTACGCCGCCGGCCCCGCAGGCCAGCGCCAAGCAAAATCACCAACAGGGAGAGATATAATGAACAATAAACCCCTCTCCCCCGCCTTGCTGGCCGCCGCATTTGCGGCGCCGGCCTCGGCCGGGGAGCTGAACATCTACAACTGGGCCGACTATTTCGGCGAAACCACCCTGACCGACTTTGAGGCCGGAACCGGCACCAAGGTGACGCTGGACTATTTCGACAGCAACGAAGTGCTGGAGACCAAGATGCTGGCCGGCGGCTCCGGCTATGACGTGGTGTTCCCCGCGGCCTCTAACGCCGAGCGCCAGATGATGGCCGGCGCGCTGCACAAGATCGACGTCTCACGGCTGGAAAACTATGCCAACCTGCGGCCCGAAATCCTCGCAGTCCTAGACAATGTGCCCGGCGGGCGCGAGCTGGGCGTGCCTTACACTTGGGGCACCATCGGCCTTGCCTACAACCCGGCGCTGGTCGCCGAGCGGCTGGGCGAGATGCCGGTGGACAGCTGGGACCTGCTGTTCAACCCGGAATACGCCTCCAAGCTGAAGGACTGCGGCATCGGCGTGCTGGACAGCCCTATCGAGATGATTTCGGTGACGCTGAACTACCTCGGGATTGACCCTTATTCCGAAGACAAGAGTGACATTGCAAAGGCGCAGGAGCTGCTGGCCGGTGCCGCGCCCAACGTGGCCTATTTCAACAACCAGAAGCCGTCGACCGATCTGCCTTCGGGCAATACCTGCCTTGCGGTGATGTACTCCGGCGATGCCGGCATCGCCCAGGCCCGCGCGATGGAGGCGGACAACGGCATCGATGTGTTCTATTCGATCCCGAAAGAAGGCACCCTGATGTGGATCGACCTGATGGCGATCCCGGAAGATGCAAAGAACCTGGACGAGGCCTATCAGTTCATCGACTACATGCTGATGCCAGCCGTAATCGCCGAGGTCTCCAATTTTGTTTTCTTTGCCAATGCAAATGAGGCAGCCAATGAATTCGTGCTGCCCGAGGTCCTGGGCGACCCCGGAATCTACCCGGATGATGCAACACTTAAACGGCTGATCCCGGACAAGAGCCTTGGCGCCAAGGCGCTGCGCCAGCGCACTCGCGCCTGGACCAAAGTGAAGTCCGGCATCTGACGACGCCTCCATCTATGATCAAAAAAGGGCGCTTGCGGCATGCAGGCGCCGTTTTATTGCCATCTGCGGCCAATCTAGCACTATTGTTGATAAGCATGATTTGATCATATCTGAATTTCATGGCATTTCACGCCTGCCAGCGCGGCATTTTGATCAAAAATAATAGAGCAATTGAACTGGGACACCGGCCCCCCTTTAGCCGGAATTTACGACAGCCCTGAACGGGCTGCCGCCCCGCGTAGGCAGACGAAACTGACTGTGGAGGACAGTTGATGGAACAGACAACACAAACACTTCAGGCACACCGGAACCGGATCGGAGCGGGACCGGTCATGGGCGGCATTCTGGCCGTCTTTGCCTTCTTTCTCTATCTGCATGCCACCCATGCCGAGGGCAGCGACTGGGGCTGGATCAGCCTGCTGCCCACCCTGCTGGTGCTGGCGGTTGCGATCCTGACCCGCCGCCCCTTCGAGGCGCTGGTCACCGGCGGGCTGGCCGGGCTTATCATGCTGGGCGGCACCGATCTGATCTCGCCCTTCTCGGACCGGCTGTCCAGCGTCATGGGCGATGAAACAATCATCTGGATCGTGCTGGTCTGCGGCATGATGGGCGGTCTGATCGCGCTTCTGGAGCATTCCGGCTGCCTCGGCAGTTTCAGCGCCTGGTTGCAGACCAAAATCAAATCGGAGAAGCAATCGCTGCTGACCACCTTCCTGATCGGCCTGGTGGTGTTCATCGATGATTACCTGAACTGCCTCGCGGTCTCGTCGTCGGTGAAAAAACTTACCGATTACTACAAGGTCTCGCGCGAGAAGCTGGCCTATGTCATCGACTCCACCGCAGCACCGATGTGCGTGATTGTGCCGGTGTCGACCTGGGCCGTGTTTTTTGCCGGCCTGCTGGAAGAAAACGAGATCGCCGGCGAAGGGCAGGGCCTGTCGGTCTACATCTCTGCTATCCCCTACATGGCCTATGCCTGGGTGGCGCTGATCCTGGTCTTCCTGGTGGCGAATGGCTGGGTCGGCAACCTCGGGCCGATGAAAGCGGCTGAGGCACGCGCCAAGGCGGGCCAGCCGGTGCCGGATGATTTCCAGGGCAAAGAGATCGAGGCCGAGGAATATGACCATAAGCCGATGAGCGCCGGTATCGGCATGTTCAACTTCGCCTTCCCGATGGTGCTGCTGGTGGCAGCCACCGTCTGGTACGAGGTCGACCTTCTGCGCGGCGTGCTGCTGACGCTGATCATCACTGTCGCGATCTACTACCTGCAGGGGCTGATGGCCTTTGACCGCCAGATGGATGCCATTTTCGATGGCTTCAAGGTGATGCTCTACCCGCTGTCGACTGTGGTTGCGGGCTTCCTGCTGAAGGACATCAACGACGCGCTTGGCATGACCCGGTTTGTGATCGATTCCATCGTTCCCTACATGAGCAAGGAGCTGCTGCCTGCGCTGGTCTTTGTGGTGCTGGCCGCCGTGGTCTTCGGCACTGCTTCCAGCTGGGGTGTCTTCATTATCGCGATCCCGATCGTGGTGCCGATTGCCCAGGGCGTGGACGCGCATATGCCGCTTGTGATCGGCGCGTTGCTGTCGGCATCTTCCTTCGGAAGCCATGCCTGCTTCTTCAGTGACTCCACGGTGCTTGCCGCGCAGGGTGCGGGCTGCTCGCCGATGTCCCACGCTTTCACCCAGTTCCCCTATGCGGTGCTGGGCGCGGTGGTCTCCCTTGCATTGTTCCTGCTGCTGGGCTTCACCCTGGCCTGACCCGCAGGCACCGGGAAGAACGCGGCCGGCGCGCAATCTGCGTGCCGGCCGTTTTGTTCGGATTGGTTGCTCTGTCAGGCTTGCTGTTTTCAGAGGCCGCACAGATCTTTTCGGGTTCGGCAAAGGGCAGGTTCTCCCTGCTGCCGTCAGAGCAGCCTTCCGGCTTACCCTCAGAGAATATCCAGAGAGGTCTTCACCCGGTCCATTACAACCGAGGTACGGAACCGGCTGACGTTGGATTCATCGAAGAAATGTGTCTGGGTGAAGGCCTCATATTCCTTGATGTCCTTCACCGTCAGCACCAGCAGGAAGTCCGCCTCGCCGGTGGTGTAGTAGCATTGCTGCACGCAAGGCGCTGCGCGCATCTTGCGCTTAAAGGCATCCAGCCGCTCGCGGTTCTCCCGCTCCAGCAGCACTTCGACGATGATGGTCATCTCGCGGCCCAGTTTGGCGGGTGACAGCACCGCGATCTCGCGTTCGATAACCCCTTCGTCACGCAGCTTTTTCAGCCGCTTCTGCACGGCCGGCGGCGATAGGCCCACGTCCTGGCTGATGGCTTCGGCGGTCAGCCGGGCATTGGATTGCACCAGGCGGAGGATCGAGAGGTCTTTGTCATCCATGGTATTGTGCGCATTCTCTTGGCGTTCATTGGGTACGAATTTCGTCACTCTAGACCAAAACAACGATGAAAACAGTCACGCGTAGATTCTAGACTTGTACCGCACCCTGGAGGAGCCCCCGT
>CAJXHQ010000351.1 GCA_913054485.1 uncultured Paracoccaceae bacterium | reverse complement strand
ACCGACAGGTGAAAGGGATCTGCCGTGCGTGCGGCAGCTGGTCCTGATCCGGCCGGGAAGATCAGCCCTGCGCGACCCGCGGGCGGCCCGAGGCCTCTGCCGTGAGCGCCGCCTCGACAAAGACCTGCTGGCCCTCGACCTCCGCGGTCCGGATGTCGCGTTCGAAATGCACATGGATGTCTTCCGCGCCGGCTGCCTCTGCCGCGCTTCGCGCGTCACCGCCCAGGGCCGCCTCAAGCGCGGCCAATGCGGCCTCGGCGCTTTCAAAGTCCTCGGGGGCGGCGTCCAGGTGCAGCCGGAAGCGGCCCTGGGAAGGCGAGGTCACCGTGCCGCTGCGGCGCATGGTAACACGGCCCACCACCGCACCGATGGCGTTGGCGACGCCGGCGTGCTGCGGCAGAATCATCCTGCAGTGCAGCCGCTCGCCAACAGCGGGATAGTAACTCGGGGCTGAGGCGCCCAGCCCGACAACATCCAGGTTGAGCGAGGCATCCAGCGCCACGAGCCCGCGGTGTCTGGCAAGGCCCTGCTGCATCAGAACATGGCGGGCGAGATCCGCGGGCGGCAGGGGAAAGGTCTCACCCTCTTCGGTAAAAGCCGTCTCCAGCAGGGTCAAAGCGGTCTGTTCGGTCAGCTGATCCACGATCATCTGCGCCAGGGTGGCGGCATCCGGTGCCAGCTGGTTGCCATCACCGGCACGGCGGCGGGCGAATAGTGTCAGCGCCTTTTCTGCGGCCTCGCGGTCCCAGGCCTCAACCCGGCCCAATACGTGGCTGGCATCCGAAGGTGTCACACCGGCCACCTGCACCAGCCCCCGGTCCACCAGCTTGCTCAGCGCGCCCTGTTCCATCCGGGTGCGCAATACTGCCCCCAGCGGGTGGACCGCGGTTCCGATCCGCTCCAGCACCGCCGCCTCGCGCGGGCCAAGCCCGGCAACCGCCATTCCCGGCACCGCGCGCACAAAACGCCCGTCGTATTCTCCGGTTGTGCTCTGCGTCAGCTGACTGTCCAGCGCCGGATGCACCACATCGGGCGCTTCCTGGGCGATCAGCGAGATGGGCAGCACGCGGCGCGGGCCAAGGAACAGCCCGCCCGCCAGACCGGAAGTCACCGCATGCACCTGGCTGTCGCCGCCAAGGCCGGAAGTGCGCATCGCCACCGCCTCGACCATGGTGCGGAATTCTCCGACCCGTGCACCTGCCGGATCGATGGCAGGCTTGCCGTCCCGCAAAAGCGCCACATCCGTAGTGGTGCCGCCTATGTCCGAGACCAGCGCGTGATCCGCCCCGGTCATCCAGCGCGCGCCCACAATGGAAGCCGCAGGGCCGGAAAGAATGGTTTCAATCGGCCGCTCGCGTGCCTGTCCGGCCGACATCAGCGCACCATCGCCGCGCACAACCATCATCGGAGCCGCAATGCCGAGGTCGCGCAGCGTGTCCTGCGCGCGCCCGATCAGCCGGTCGATCATCCCGATCAGCCGCGCATTCAGCACAGCCGTCACAGCCCGTTTCGGCCCGTTCAGCTTGGCCGACAGCTGATGCGAACAGGTGACGGGCTTGCCGGTCGCCGCCGCGATGATCCGCGCAGCCTCTGCCTCATGGCCCGGGTTGCGGGTGGCAAAGACCCCAGCCACGGCAAAACCCGTTACTCCCTCGGATTCAGCCTCCAGAAAGGCAGTCAGGGCGGCGGTATCCAGCGGAGCCGCCTCGCCGCCGGCATGGGTATGTCCTCCGGCGATGACCGCTGCCGGATCACCCTTCAGCGCCTCGCGCAGCCCGTGGCGGTCCAGGTCCGCCTCCTTAAAGCCGATATAGACCAGCGCCACCCGGCCGCCCTGCCCTTCGACCAGCGCATTGGTCGCCAGCGTGGTCGACAGGGACGCCAGCGAAATCTCTTCCGGTGTCACGCCGGACTGCTCCAGCACCGCGCGCACCGCGCCGCCGACGCCAATGGCCAGATCCTGCCGCGTGGTCAGGGATTTGGCCGAGGCGATCACCTCGCGCTCATCCCGGATCAGCACCGCATCCGTGTAAGTTCCGCCGGTATCAACGCCTAGCAGCATAGCCATGGGGAGGTCTCCGTATTCTGTCCGCCCGCTTGGTGTAACGCCTGTTTGCGGCGCGTCCACCCCGCTAGCGACATGTCAGCCCAGCCGCGCCGCTGCCCAGGCCGCCGCATCGGTCACCGCCGGGTCCGGGTCGCCCAGCAGCATCTGCGCGCGCGGCAGCAAAGACGCATCATCCGAATTGCCTATGGCATAAAGCACGTTGCGCACAAACCGGTCGCGTCCGATCCGCTTGATCGGCGAGCCCGAGAACATCGCGCGGAACGCCGCATCATCCAGACCGGCCAACTCGGCCAGCTTCGGCGCCTTCAGCTCTTCCCGCGCGGCATAGCGCATGTCGCTGGCGGCCACCGCAAACTTGTTCCAGGGGCAGGCCGCCAGGCAGTCATCGCAGCCGTAGATCCGGTTGCCCAGCTTGCCGCGCAGATCCTCCGCCACCGGCCCCTTATGCTCGATTGTGAGGTACGAAATGCAGCGCCGCGCATCGACCTGATAGGGGGCGGGAAACGCATCGGTCGGGCAGCTGTCCAGACAGGCCCGGCAGGACCCGCAGCGATCCGGCTCAGCCGCATCCGCGGGCAGGTCCAAAGTTGTGAAAACAGAGCCTAAAAAGGCCCAATTGCCCCAATCCCTGCTCACCAGGTTGCTGTGCTTACCCTGCCAGCCCAGCCCGGCCGCCTGCCCCAGCGCCTTTTCGGGCACCGGCGCGGTATCGACAAAGACCTTCACCTGCGTCTCATCCCCGGCTTCCGCGATCAGCCAGCGCGCCAGCCGCTTCAGCCGTTTCTTGACCAGATCATGGTAATCCTTGTTGCGGGCATAGACCGACACCGCGCCACGGTCCGCCATGCCGACCACCGCCATCGGATCCTCCTGCGGCGTATAGCTTTCCGCCAGCATGATCACGGACCGTGCCTCGGGCCAAAGTGCGGCCGGGTTGCCCCGCCAATGCGTCCGCTCTTCCATCCAGCCCATCTGCCCGTGGTATCCGGCCGCCACAAAGGCCTCCAGCCGTTCCGGCACCTCCGGCACATCCCAGGGCCGGCAGATCCGGGCGGACACAAACCCCTCTGCCAGCGCCTGCGCCACCAGCTTCTCTTTCAGGTCGGATGCACTCTTCATTTGGCCAGAAATATCCTCGGGGGTAAGGTCTGTCTGGGAAACCGTCCGGGGGACGGTTTCAAGACCGAACGGGCGAAGCCCTTTTCCTTGGGGCAGACAGCCCCCGGCGCGCAGCCTTGATATCAGAAATCCAGGTCCGCGTAATGCACCGGCGAGCGGAACCCCGGCACCTTGTCGGCCAGGATCGACCGGAAGGCCGGCCGTGACTTGATCTTTGCATACCAGTCCTTCACCGCCGCCGAGCGGTTCCAGTCCACATCCGAGATGTAATCCAGCGACGACAGATGCGCAGCAGCGGCAAAATCCGCCACCGTCATCTGATCCCCCGCCAGCCAGCGCCGGTGGTCCAGCAGCCAGGCCATGTAGTCCAGATGGTATTTGATCGCCTTGGCCCCGGCCTTCACGTTGCGGCTGTCGGGATAGCCCTCGCCGGTCACCTTTTTATTGACCCGCTCATAGAGCAGTTTCGACGTGACCTCGTGGTGGAACTTGTCGTCAAACCAGCTCACCAGACGGCGGACTTCAAACCGCCCCTCCGCATCCGCGGGTATAAGCGGCGGTTCGGGCCGGGTTTCCTCGATATATTCACAGATCGCTGCGCTTTCAGCCATCATCTTGCCGTCCAGCCGGATCACCGGGACCTTGCCGGCCGGGTTGCGGCGCAGGAAGTCCGCGTCCTGCTCCCAATAGCGCTCCTCGACCAGCTCCACCTCGATACGCTTCTCCGCCAGCGACAGGCGGACCTTGCGGCAGAAGGGTGACAGGGGAACGTGATAGAGGCGGGCCATGGGCGTCAATTCTCTCCGGCTGAATGTTCTCTTTCAGCAATGCCCCGTCGCGGCGGCAGATTCAATCCTCGAAACAGGCCGCCCGCGCTTCATAGCGGATGGTTGCTGCCCCATCCATGATTTGACCCGCGCGTTTCGAAGTAAAAGCCGAGGGTTTCGTGGCCGAACGGTCCTTTGGATCCGGCAGAACCGCCGCCAGCAACGCGGCCTGACGCGCGCTCAGCTCCTCCGGGCCGACCCGGAAGTAATGCCGCGCCGCCGCTTCCACGCCAAAGACGCCTTCGTCAGACTCGGCCACATTGAGATAGATCTCCAGGATCCGCCGCTTGGACCAGGCGATCTCCACCACCGGGGTCAGCGCGGTCTCCACCGCCTTGCGGGTCCAGCTGCGCTCCTGCCAGAGGAAGACGTTTTTCACCACCTGCTG
>CAJXHQ010000350.1 GCA_913054485.1 uncultured Paracoccaceae bacterium | reverse complement strand
GGAGGGCTGACGTCCGCGGACCATTTGCAATGTTTGGCCCGAGGGCGTATCACTTTACGGAAGAACAATAATTCAAGAGTGGACGCGCAGATGATCACCCTCACAACCACCGAAGACCTGGCCGCTTTCTGCAAAACGGCCCGCGATCACCCCTATGTCACGGTGGACACGGAATTCCTGCGCGAACGCACTTATTATTCCAAGCTCTGCCTGATCCAGCTGGCCTATCCCGGCGGCGAGGATGACGGCTCCGCCGTTCTGGTGGATCCGCTGGCCGACGGGCTGTCGCTTGAGCCGCTGTACGACCTCTTCCGCGACGAAAGCGTTGTGAAAGTCTTCCACGCCGCGCGCCAGGACCTGGAGATCTTCTGGGTCGACGCCAAGGTTTTCCCTGTGCCGCTGTTTGACACCCAGGTGGCCGCCATGGTCTGCGGCTTCGGGGAGCAGGCGGGATATGAGACGCTGGTGCGCAAGATCGTGAAACAGGGGCTCGACAAGACCTCCCGCTTCACCGACTGGTCGCGCCGCCCGCTGACCGAGGCGCAGAAGACCTATGCGCTGGCCGATGTGACCCACCTGCGGGTGATCTACGAATATCTCGCGGGCGAGCTGGAGAAGACCAGCCGCAGCCACTGGGTTGGCGAGGAGCTGAAGGTTCTGACCGATCCGGCCACCTATGACATCCAGCCGGAAGACGCCTGGAAACGGGTGAAAACCCGCACCAACTCCGGCAAATTCCTGGCTGTTGTGCGCGAACTGGCTGCTTTCCGCGAAACGCATGCGCAGACCAACAATGTGCCGCGCAACCGGGTCTACAAGGATGATGCGCTGGTCGAGCTGGCCTCGACCAAGCCGCGCACGCCTTCGGATCTGGGCGGCTCGCGTTTGCTGCTGCGCGAAGCCCGCAAGGGCGCAATTGCTGAGGGCATCCTGGCGGCGGTGAAACGCGGCGTGGAATGCCCGGCGGACCAGCTGCCGAAACCGGATAAGAGCAAGGAAAAACTGCAGGTGAACCCGGCGCTGGCGGACCTGCTGCGGGTGTTGCTGAAGTCAAAAACAGAAAGCGCGAATGTGGCGGCCAAGCTGATCGCCACCAGCGCCGACCTGGATCTGATCGCTGCCGGCCAGCGCGACGTGGCGGCACTGCACGGCTGGCGTTACGAGGTCTTTGGTGCGGATGCGATGAAGCTCTGTGATGGCAAGATCGCGCTGGCAGCCAAGGGCCAGTCAGTGAAAGTTGTCCCGCTGGACTGACCCGGACCTTCACCGCTAATAGCAAGCAAGGGGCCGTGCGGCCCCTTTTTTGCGGTCTGCTGTGCGCGGCCTGCCAAAGCCCTTGGCAGCGGCTGGTCTCGGCGGCGCCGGGTTTCGCGGGCGTTATTTGCAGCTTCGACCCGGATCACGCGGATGCCCGCCAGATCTGCATTCGAGAGGCTGGCAGCCGCCCGCAGGGTGCGGGTGGCCTCGGTTCCGGCGGAGGTCGCGTAGGACGGGTAATCGGCGCGGAACTGGAAGGCCAATGTGCCTTCGGAAGCGTCGTCAGAGGTGCGCAGGCGGACATTATAGGCCCCATCGCGCGCCGCCAGCCCTTCGGCGTAGATAATCGCCCCGGTCGAGGTGCGTTCTACCCGCAGTTCGGTGACTGACGCGACCAGAATGCTTTCGTCGGCTGGGGCTTCGCGGGAGAATAACCCGCTATCGTCCTGATCAGCCGGCAGCAAAGGGTTGGCGTTCTGAGCCGCATCCGTGTTCAGTTCGACCTCGTCAGAGCCGCCGAACCAGTTGCGCGGGTTTGCGCGTGAATCCTGCCAGCCTCCGCAGCCGGAAACCGTCAGAGAAGCCGCGATAAGAAGCGCAAAGGATGTCCGCATGATACTGCCCGGTCAAAGTGTCTCTGCAAGGGCTTACCCGATCAGGTGCCGCTTGAAAAGCGGTTGAAACAACAGGCGTTGCGGCTTAGGTCGGAAGCGCAGCAGTAATGCCTCAGACAGCCGGAGATACTCATGGCCGGCGCAGCCTTTGAAGAGATCGGCGAGGATTTCGAATTCCTGGAAGACTGGGAAGACCGCCACCGCCATGTGATCGAGCAGGGCAAGGCGATGGAGCCGCTGGATGAAGCGCTGAAAGTAGAGGCCACAAAGGTGCACGGCTGCGCCAGCCAGGTCTGGCTGCACCCGGTGATTGAGGATGGCCGCTTCCATTTCGACGGCGAAAGCGACGCGATGATCGTGCGCGGGCTGATTGCGGTTCTGCGGATGCTTTACAATGGTTTGCCCGTGGCTGAGGTGACCGCGGTGGATGCCAAGGCCGAACTGGGGCGGCTCGGGCTCAACGATCACCTGTCGGCGCAGCGCTCCAACGGGCTGCGCTCGATGATCGAGCGGATCCGCGAAACAGCCGCAGCCCACGCCTGACCTTTTCTCAGGAGGGTGCAGGCGGTCTGCCAGGCTCTTTCCTGTCAGCCTCTTGCCTGTAGGGTGCTTCCAGCCGGTCAATGAATTCACGCAGCATCGGCACCCGGCGCGGGCGGAAACTTGCGCCCGTCCGCCTGCAGTTTTGG
Organism: uncultured Paracoccaceae bacterium; assembly: GCA_913054485.1. Lineage (GTDB taxonomy): Bacteria > Pseudomonadota > Alphaproteobacteria > Rhodobacterales > Rhodobacteraceae > FREY01. The sequence goes on along the minus strand of CAJXHQ010000350.1, from coordinate 1,854 downwards.
ATGCGGGCCGGATGGAACAGCCTGAAATCCTGCCGCAGGCAGCACGAGGCCAGCAGCAACACCGCCCGGTCATTGTAGGAAAAAGCCAGCGGCCAGATCTGCCGCCGGGTCCTGTTCTCCTGCATATCGGCATAAGCGATCTCCAGCGCCTCTTCGGCCCACATTGCCTCGCGCAGCGGACTCATGTTTGCCGTCGGGGTCTGGGGCGCGGTCATCCGGTGCAGCAAGTTGACCGCATGGGCGGCCTGGCGCTGCTGGCGTTCGGGCAGGGTGGCGAGGATCTTTGTCATTGCATCACTGGCCGCTTCGGCAAGCTCCGGATCGCCCCGGTGGCCTGCTTCTGCAAGCCCCAGGGTGAGCGCTTCGATTTCAAGCCGGGTAAAGGTCTGCGGCGGCAGGGCCGGATCCTCGACCATAGTGTAGCCAAGGCCCGCCTCGCCCTCGATACGGGCGCCGGCGGTCCGCAGGCTGTTGATATCCCGGTAGATCGTGCGCTCTGACACCTCCATGGCGCCGGCCAGCCTGGCGGCGGTGACCGGCGGGGTCAGACCCCGTATCAGATGCAGCAGCCGGAAGAGGCGGTCGGACTTTCCCATGATATGACTCTAACAGAATGATCCTGACAGGAATTGGCAGGAGGGTAGCGGCATAGAGGGCCGGTCAACAACCGCAAATTTCGAAAGGTTCTCTGCCAATGCCGATCCTGTACCATTCCCCGCATTCACGCTCCTCCCGCGTTATCACGCAGCTCCTGCTGATGGGAAAACTTGAGGAGGTCGAGGTGATCTGCGTCGGGGTCGTCAAGAATGACGGCTCGGGCCGCAAAGATCCCCGCAATGCCCATCCCGAGGGCAAGGTGCCCTATCTGGTGACTGATGACGGACAGCACGTGCGCGAAAGCGCCGCCATCATGATGTATCTGGAAGAGCAGTTCGGCCAGCCGCTGAGCCCCAAGCCCGGGGATGCGCAACGGGGCCCGTATCTGTCATGGATGAGCTATTACGGCAGCGTTCTGGAGCCGGTTCTGGTTGCGGGCTTTGCCGGTCTGTATCATCCGGCGCTGACAGGCACCTTCCGCACCATGGCAGAAGTGAGCGCCCAGCTTGAACGCGGGCTGGCGGGCAAACCCTTCCTGCTGGGCGAGACGTTTTCCGTCGCCGACCTGCTGATGGCATCCCCGTTCCAATGGGCCCCGGACTTCCTGCCGGACAGCCCTGAAATCAAAGCCTGGGTAGGGCGGGTTGCTGCAAAACTGGAAGGGCTGGGACTGGAGCAGTTCGACGCCAAGGCGCAAGCCAGCCTGGCGGCCGCAGAACCGGCCTGAACGAAACGGGCAGGCCCGGTGACCGGCTCCGGTTTGCGCGGCTCAGGTGCCGGGTTTGCCCAGGTTCTGAAGGGAGCTTTGCAGCTCTCCGTAACCGGTATGGCGGTGCTCGAACTCCAGCCCCATCCGGGTGGCGCAAGCACGGGCCTTTTCCACCAGTTCCGGGTCGCGCACCTGGGACTGGTAAACCAGCTTGGTGTAATTGCCGAAAATCATCTCGCGCAGTTCGGGGTTCTTATCCAGCCCCATCGGGCGCCAGATGAAGGCGTCAAACTGTTTCACAAGGAAATCAGTGACATAGAAGGCGGTGATTTCACCTTCATCGGCCTTCTTCTGAAAGGCATCATTGCCTTCGAAGAAAGCATAACAATGCGGCCCGGCGATCATCTCGACGCCCAGTTCGGCGCATTTTGCTTCCAGCAGCCCGCCGGTGCCGCAATCGGCATAGGCGATGAAGATCTGGTCGTAGACACGGGCGTGGTTCTGCACTGCCGCTTCAACCGCAGTGACGATCTGATCGGGATACAGGT
>CAJXHQ010000349.1 GCA_913054485.1 uncultured Paracoccaceae bacterium | reverse complement strand
GGCACCGCGGCCGCCAAAACCGGCGGCGCGGCCGCGCAGGACCTCTCTGTGGACCTATATCCGTCTGTTCCGGCGGGACATCCTGTCGGCCCAGCCGGCGCATCTCTACCGCGCCTGGATGGCCGAGATGCGCACGCCCTTCTTCCGCTCCTATCTCTGCAATGATCCCGACCTGGTAGACTTGGTGCTGAAACAGCGCCCCAAGGATTTTCCCAAGTCGGAACGGATCCGCACCGGGCTGAAGCCCTTGCTGGGCGAGTCGATCTTCATCACCAATGGCGCGCTCTGGGAGCACCAGCGCCGCATCATTGACCCGGCCTTCGAGGGCGGCCGGCTGCGCCATATCTTTCCCGCCATGTGGGACAGCGGGCAGGCCGCGGTGGAGCGGCTGCGCCCGCTGTCCGACGGGCGCGCGGTGGAGATTGAGGCGCAGACCAGCCATGCTGCAATGGACGTAATCTTCCGTAAACTTTTTTCGATGCCGGTGGAGCACGAGACAGCCAGCGCCGCCTTTGGCGCTTTCCGCGCGCATCAGCAGGCCCAGCCGCTGATCAACGCCGGGGCGCTGCTGCCGCTGCCCAAATGGGTGCCGCACTTCCACTCGCGCCGCACCAGGCAGACGGCCCGGACAATCCGCCGCCTGATTGGTGCGCTGACCGCTGCGCGCGCGGCCGAAATCGCGGCCGGAACCGCGCCCGATGATCTGGCCACCAAGATCATGACCACGCCGGATCCGGAAACCGGCGAGGTCTTCGGGACAGAGGAAATGGCCGACCAGGTGGCAATATTCTTCCTTGCAGGGCACGAGACGTCCGCTGCAGCGCTGGCCTGGTCGCTCTACCTGCTGGCGCTTTATCCTGACTGACAGGAGCGGGTGGCGGCGGAAGCACAGGCTGCGATTGACCCCGGCAAAATCTATTTCCCGGCGCTGTCCAAGCTGCGCGACTCCCGCGCGGTGTTCCGCGAAGCGATGCGTCTCTACCCGCCGGTGCCGATGTATGTGCGCGAGGCCGCCTGCCACACCCGGTTCCGGGGCCGGAAGGTCAGGAAGGGCGCGCAGGTGATCCTGAGCCCCTGGCACCTGCACCGCCATGAACGCCTGTGGGAGAACCCGGACGGGTTTGATCCGGACCGGTTCAATACGCCGAAAGGCAAGGAATGCCTGCGCTCTGCCTATATCCCGTTTTCCGCCGGGCCGCGGGTCTGCCCCGGTTCTGCCTTTGCCATGGCCGAGGGGCCGCTTTTGCTGTCACTCCTGGTGCGCGCCTACCGGTTCGAGCGCGTCGAAGGCTGCGATCCGGTGCCTGAAGCGCAGCTGACGGTGCGCGCCCGCGACGGCATCCGCCTGCGCATCACCCCCCGGCACTCACAGGAGACTGCCCAATGACCTCCGCTGCCGCGCCGCTGCGCGCCTGGCCCTACTGGCTGACCCTTACTTTCGTGCCACTGGCAGGTTTTGCTGCTTTGACCGGCGGCTGGAGTTTTCTGCTGATCCCGCTTTACGGCTGGGTTCTGATGCCGCTGCTGGACACCGTGGTGGGCAAGGACCTGCGCAACCCGGACATAAACACGCCGGACAGCGAATTGTTCTGGTTCCGCCTGCTCACCTGGATCTGGTTCCCGGTCCAGTTCTGCCTGGTCTGCGGCACGCTCTGGTATGTGACGCGGCTGGCGGATTATGCCCTGTGGGAGGTCTTGGGCATCATGTTTGGCCTCGGCGTCACCACCGGCGTGGTCGGCATTGTCTACGCGCATGAGCTGATGCACAAACCCGCGGCTTTCGAGCGCAACCTCGGTGACCTCCTGCTGGCGCTGGTGCTCTACGGTCATTTCCGCACTGAACATTTGCTGGTCCATCACCCTCATGTCGGAACCCCGCGCGACACGGTGACGGCGCGTTACAACGAGGGTTTCCACCGCGCCTTTGCCCGCATTCTGGCAACCGGCTTCGGCTCGGCCTGGCGGGCAGAGAAGGCGATGCTGGCCCGCAAAGGGCTGTCGCCCTGGCATGGCTCCAACCCGGTCTGGAAATATCTTGTCCTTCAGGCGCTGTTTCTTGTGCTCGCCTTTGCCATCGGCGGCTGGGCCGGGCTGGGGCTGTTTGTCTTTCAGGCCTTTGTTGCCGTCTGGCAGCTGGAGCTGACCAACTACGTCGAACACTACGGGCTGACCCGTAAGCACCTCGGCGGCGGCAAGTATGAGCCGGTGAAGGCGCATCACTCCTGGGATTCCGCGCATAAGGTCTCGGGGCTTTTGCTGATCAACCTTCAGCGCCATGCCGACCACCACCTGCACCCGATGCGGCGCTTTCCTCTGCTGCAGATCTATGAGGAAAGCGAGGCACCGCAGCTGCCGTCGGGCTACCCCCCGATGACCGCGCTGGCGATGGTGCCGCCCCTGTGGCGGCGCGTGTTCAACCCGCGCGTGCGCGCCTGGCGCAAAACTTACTACCCCGAGATCGAAGACTGGACGCCCTATAAGAAAGGCACCCTGCCGCCGCCGCGCGGGGCAGGGTAAGGCGGTTCAGCCCTGCGCATCCCGGCACCAGGCGGCCACGGCGTCCGGCGCAGGGTCTAGGGTTTCCGACAGCCCACCCGCGAAGGTCGCAAAGGCCTCCTGCGAGGCGCGGCCGACACCGCAGAGGACGGGGATGCCCAGCTCCAGTGCTTTGCCGATCACCGGCACGAAACCCCGGCCCGCGGCCTCCTGCGGGCCGAATTTGTTGAGGAGGAACAGCTCTGCGCCGCTGAGATCACCGTTTTCGACCCTGGCCACCGCCTCTTCCAGCGCAGAGGGGTCGAGCCGGCAGGCGGCGGAGCCCTCGCCGAGGTTCTGGGTGATCTGGATCACCGGGCCTTCGGGCAGTACCCGCACCTTCATGTCGCAGCCGTTGTCGAAATGGGTCTCGTAGGACAGTTCCTTGACGATGCCGGCCAGCTTCATGCCTTCGTCCGCCAGTGTTGCGGCGGTTTCGGTCAGCAGCTTGTCGGTGGCGCCCTGTCCTTCGGCGGTGACGCAGGCAAGTTTCATGGGGTCTCTCCTATCGATGAGGCTTTGGGTCCGCTGAACACCGGCCTGAGGGGCGGGCCGGTGAGGGCTGGTTTGAAGTAGAGGGTAAAGACCATCCAGCCCGCGCACCAGAGCAGGGCTGCGGATGGGATGGCAAGCCCCCAAAAGGCCGGTGCGCATCGCGGCGGCGCGGCCCGAGATGCCCATGATCTTGGCCCCAAGCCCGCCGATTGCGATGGCGTGCAGGATGTGCATCTCCAGCTGGGTTGCACCGGACAGGCGGGTAAGCCCAAGCAGGGCCAGCCCGGCCAGCAGCCAGTACCATGACAGGTGCAGTGCGCTGAGAAGCGGGTCTTGCATGGCCGCGCGGCTTTGCCAGCCGCGCGAGGTGATCAGCAGGGCCGCAGCCGCGGCCAGCATCAGGGCTCCGCTGGCGGCGGTGTTTTTCTGCAATGCCAGCAGCAGGGCTGCGGCAAGCAGCAGCAGCGCCGCGGTCCGGGAAGGCCCGCATTGGCGTGGCTGCGGTTCGCGTCGGGTAAGCTGCATCCAGTTTGTGGTGAAGGCCGGGACAGCGCGGCCGGCGATCAGCGCGTGCAGGAAGGCCATCAACAGCAGCGGTACCATGCCGGTGATGACCAGCGCGCCCGGCAGGTAAGCCGTGCTGGAGAGCCCCAAGAGTGCAGTTACAGCCGGGAAAATCAGTTTCGCATAGGATTTGGCCGTAAGGATCTGCGGGAACAGAATGGCCGTAAGGGTAAAGAAATAGCCGCCCGACAGCAGGCTTGCGGGCAGCGGCGCACCGGCCAGAACGGCAAAACGCGCTGTCGCCCAAAGGTCGGTGATAGCGATCAGCGGCGCGCCCGCCAGCGGGTCGCGGGCGCTCCAGGAGGGCAGGGCGGTCAGCAGACAGCCGCCCACCGCCGCGCCGCCGAAGCCGAAGATCATCTCATGCGCATGCAAGCGGATCGCACGGCCAGGGAGGCCGGGGTAAAACCCGAATGCCTCTCCCAGTGGCCAGATGGCGATGCAGAGCACCGCCCAGAAGAAGGCAGCGAGGAACAGCGGCCGGTGCGGCGCGGCCCAGAACAGGTCCCCAGGGGTCGCCGCGCCAGCCATCTCAGGCGGTCTGCTATGTGCCGGACCAGTCCGCGCCGCGCGCACCCTTCAGGAAACTGTCCGACAGCCGCGCCTTGGGCCAGCCCCGCATGCAGCGCAGCCTCCAGTTTGGCGCCGTCGAGATCACCGTCCAGCCGCTGGCGGTAGAGCGCGCAGAGGCCGGCGAAATCCCCGGTCTGCGGCGCTGGGCGCAGGGCACCGACGCCGGCATCCCGCAGCGCGTCGACCTGGTGGGCGGCGCTGGCGTAGCTGTCCGACAGGGCCTGGATACCGTTGATGGCCAGGAAGGGCT
>CAJXHQ010000348.1 GCA_913054485.1 uncultured Paracoccaceae bacterium | reverse complement strand
CGTCGATGATATGGGAATAGCGCTGGCCGTCTGCCTCAAAATAGTTGCGGTAATCGCCCGAGGTCGCCATGCCGAGGCCGGAAATCCCCACCACCTGCTCCAGCGTCTGGCTGCCGGGTTGGGGCGTTCGATGCCGATGCGCCATTTCTGCCCCATCGGATTAAGCCCCGCAGTGACCAGATCTCCGCCGATCTCGACCATATAGTCTTCCAGCCCCAGCTCCTGCAGGGCTTCGCCAACGCGGTCGACGCCATAGCCTTTGGCGATAGCCGCCAGGTAGATGGAGGTCTCTGGCAGCGCCTTGGCCATGGTGCCTTTGGAGGAGCGCAGGGTCAGCAGTTTGGTCTGACCGGTCACTTCCAGGGCCGCGGCGATGGCTTCATCCGCGGGGACCGGGCTGTCGGGGGTGCGGGCGCCAAAGCCCCAAAGCTCGATCAGGGGCCCGAGGGTCACGTCGAACAGCCCTTCGGACTGCAGGTGGATCTGGTTGGCCGAGCGCATCACATAGGCCAGATCCTCGGAGACCGGGGCAGGGGTTGTCGCGGTGCTTGCGTTGAACTGCGAGATTTCTGAGTTCGGATCCCAGTTCGACATTTTGGCATTCACATCTGCGAGGGCCGTATCCACCGCCTTCTGCACCAGCCCTGCGGAGATTCTGCCTTCCTGGTCCACGGCGGTCACGTGGTAGGTGGTGCCCATGGTTTCGCCGCTGACCTTGACGGTCACCGGCTCGCCTTTGCAGGCGGCCAGCATCAGTGCCACCCCGGCCAGCAGGGCATTTGTCATATTTACCCCAAGTTTTGTCGCCATTCCGGCCATCCTCGCTGTAAGGCTGCGGTTGTTTCGCGCACCAATACACAATTTCCGAAAAAATTCACAATAGGTGTGGGTTCTCGCGCCCGTTCGGACTATTACCGGCTCCGAATCCGCATTCCGCTAAGTCAAACCGGCCATGACGTGGCCGCAACTATGAAGAGAAGCGCTTGCAGCAGTATAAGCTCAAAAAGGGCCTTGATCTTCCGGTGAAGGGTGCCCCTTCGCAGGAGATCGCCGAAGGCCCCGAGGTCAGGACCGTTGCCTTGCTTGGTAGCGACTACCTTGGCCTGAAGCCGCGCCTTTCGGTGCAGGAGGGCGATACCGTCGCCGCCGGCAGCCCCGTTTTCGCGCATAAAGACACCCCTGAAGCGCTGGTCGTTTCCCCGGTCTCCGGACGCGTCAAAGCAATCAACCGCGGCGCGCGCCGTGTGCTGATCAGCGTAGAGATCGAAGTGGATGCCAGCGCGGCAGAACCCGTCGATTTTAGCGCAATTGGCGACATTTCGACGCCCGAAGGCCTGGCAGAGCGCCTCTGCGCCGCCGGTCTGTGGACCTCCTTCCGCACGCGGCCCTATTCCAAGGTGCCCGGTTCGTCCGAACGCCCCGCAGCACTTTACGTGACAGCGATGGACTCCGAACCGCTGTCGGCTGATGCCGCTGTCATCATCAATGATGCGCGCGAAGCATTTGCCAAAGGTCTGGAAGCCATTGCCGCCTTGAGCGACGGCAAGACCTACCTGTGCCAGGACATCGGTGCGGACATTCCCGCCGCATCCGGTGTTGAGGTTGCAGGTTTCGAAGGCCCGCACCCGGCTGGCCTGGCCGGTACGCATATGCATTTCCTCGAGCCGCCCTCGGGCAGCAAGACGGTCTGGTCCATCGGCTATCAGGACGTGATCGCCATCGGCCGCCTGCTGGAAACCGGCAAAGTGGATGCGGAGCGTGTTGTCGCCCTGTCCGGCCCGCTGGTGACCAACCCGCGTCTGCTGCGCACGGTTCAGGGTGCTTCCATGGCCGATCTGACCGCGGGCGAGACTGACACTTCGGTTGATCAGCGCGTCATTTCCGGTTCGATCCTGTCGGGCCGCGCCGGTGAGGGTGCTGACGGTTATGCCGGCCGCTACGCGCGCCAGATCACCGTGATCGAAGAAGACAAGAAGCAGATCCCGATGGGCTGGATCCGTCCGATGGGCAGCAAATACGCTGTGCAGCCGGTGCTGGGCTCTGCCTTCTCCAAGAAGATCTACGCGCTGACATCGAACCTGAACGGCGGCCGCCGCGCCATGGTGCCGACCGGCACCTTTGAAGAGCTGATGCCGCAGGACTACCTGCCGACGCAGCTCTTGCGCGCGATGCTGGTGATGGACACCGATCAGGCCCAGAAACTGGGTGCGCTGGAGCTGGACGAAGAGGACCTGGGCCTCATCGGTTTTGCCTGCCCCGCGAAATATGAATACGGGCTCGCACTGCGCGACAGCCTGTCAAAAATTGAGAAGGAGGGTTAAGGCATTGGGTCTGCGCAACTTCTTTGACCGGATTGAGCCGCACTTTGTGAAGGGCGGCAAGTACGAGAAGGCCTTCCCCATCTACGAGATGGTGGAAAGCTTCCTCTACACGCCGAAAACGGTCACTACCGCCGCGCCGCATGCGCGCTCTTATATCGATATGAAGCGGATCATGACCTATGTGGTCATCGCCACGATCCCTTGTATCCTGATGGCCTTTTATAACACGGGCTTTCAGATCAACTCTGCCATTGCAACGCACGGGCCTTCCGGCTGGCGCGCGGCGATCATTGGCGCGCTGGGGATCGGTTTCAACGCCGACAATATCGCCGCCAACATGGCGCATGGCTTCCTCTACTTCCTGCCGATTTACCTGACGACGCTGATCGTCGGCGGCATCTGGGAAGTGATTTTTTCCACCGTGCGCGGCCACGAGGTGAACGAGGGCTTCCTGGTTACCTCCATGCTCTACACTCTGATCCTGCCCGCGTCTGTTCCGCTGTGGCAGGTCGCACTTGGCATCTCCTTCGGGGTTGTCATTGGCAAGGAAGTCTTTGGCGGTACTGGCAAAAACTTCCTGAACCCGGCGCTGACCGGCCGTGCGTTCCTGTATTTCGCCTACCCGGCCTATATGTCCGGCGACAGCATCTGGACACCGGTCGACGGCTTTTCCGGCGCGACCATGCTGTCCGTTGGGGCCTCTGACGGCTATCAGGCGCTGGCGGCCAACGGTGTCGAGTGGATGGATGCCTTCCTTGGCTTCGTGCAAGGCTCCATGGGGGAAACCTCGACGCTGGCCTGTCTGATCGGTCTGGCCTTCCTGCTGACCACCAAGATCGCCAACTACCGTCTGGTACTGGGCTGTCTGGGCGGCATGGTGGGCTTCTCGCTGTTGCTGAACACCATCGGTTCCGACACCAACCCGATGTTTGCAATGCCCTGGCACTGGCACCTGGTCACCGGCGGCTTTGCCTTCGGCCTGGTCTTCATGGTGACCGAGCCGGTTTCCGCGTCGCACACCAACCTCGGCCGCTACATCTACGGCGCGCTGATCGGTTTCATGGTTGTCATGATCCGCGTCATCAACCCGGCCTTCCCGGAGGGCATGATGCTGGCGATCCTGTTCGGCAACGTCTTTGCGCCGCTGATCGACTACTTCGTCGTGCAGGCCAACATCAAACGGAGGGAGAAGCGTCATGTCTGAGAGCGCAACCCCCAAAGGCCCCATCGGCCGCTTCCTGGCACTGCCGCCGGATAGTGTCCCGAAAACCGTCTTCGTGGCAGTCACTCTCTGCCTGTTTGCCTCCATGATCGTGTCTGCCGCCGCCGTGGCGCTGCGCCCGGTGCAGGAAGCCAACAAGCTGAAGGACAAGCAAGTCAACATCCTGCAGGTGGCCGGCGTTTATGAGCCGGGCATTGACGTCACCGAAGCCTTCGCCGCCTTTGAACCGCAGGTGCTGGAACTGGCCACCGGCGAATTCACCGACCAGTTCGACGCCGCGACATTCGACGACCGCGCCGCGGCCTCTGATCCAGCAACCTCCGTGGCGCTGGACAATGATCCGGCCTCCATCGGGCGCAAGGCGAACTTCGTCACCGTCTACCTGCTGCGTGACGAAGCGGGTGAGCTGGACAAGGTCATCCTGCCGGTCCACGGCTACGGTCTGTGGTCCACCCTCTACGGCTTCATCGCGGTTGAGGAAAACGGCAACGACATCTTTGGCCTGCAGTTCTACCAGCACGGCGAAACGCCGGGTCTGGGCGCTGAGGTGGACAACCCGCGCTGGAAGTCCCTGTGGAGTGGCAAGAAGCTGCACGACAGCGCCGGCACGCTGCAGATCACCGTGGCCAAGACCGCAACTGCGGCTGGCCCGGAGCACCACATCGATGCGCTGGCCGGGGCCACGCTGACCTCGGCCGGGGTGGATAACCTGGTGAAATTCTGGATGGGCGAAGAGGGCTACGCGCCCTTCCTCGCCGCCCTGAAAGCGGGAGAGCTCTGATGGCCCAGACACGCAAGGAAATGCTGCTCGACCCGCTGGTCGACAATAACCCGATCACCCTGCAGGTGCTGGGCATCTGCTCGGCGCTGGCGGTGACCTC
>CAJXHQ010000347.1 GCA_913054485.1 uncultured Paracoccaceae bacterium | reverse complement strand
TGGACCCGAAGCTGTTGCCGGAATAAACCGCAAAGCCGCTGATGAAATCCTTCTCAGCGACCGCATAGGTTGGGCCGCCGGCGTTTTTTTCCTGCTCCTGGGCAACGGCGGGAACAGCCAAAGCGATAGCCAGCACAGGCGCAGCAACAGCCCCGCGAAGATACCGGTACAAAACAGGCGGCTCCTTCAGGGCCGTATTTGGAGAGGAGTAACAGGGGGCAGCGGGCCAACACACGGCCCGCTGCACAGGTCTCAGAGGTAGTCGGCGCGCTGCAGGCCGTATTTGGCCATCTTTTCGTTCAGCGTCCGGCGCGGCAGGCACAACTCGTCCATTACCGAGGAGATCGAGCCCTTGTGGCGGCGCATTGTGTTGTCGATCAGCATCCGCTCGAAGGCTTCCACATATTCTTTCAGAGGCTTGCCTTCGGTGGTCATCACCGGCTGCATTTCCTCGTGATCGGACATCAGCAGCGACGCAATGGTGCCGGAGCCGCGGCGCGCCTGCAGCACGGCGCGTTCGGCGATATTGATCAGCTGGCGCACGTTGCCCGGCCAGGGCGCCTGCAGCAGCTGCGCGGCCTCCTGCGCGGTGACCTGCGGCGCGTCGCAGCCGTATTCATCGGAAAACTGCTCGCTGAGGCGGGTGAAGAGCGTCAGGATATCCTCGCCGCGCTGGCGCAGCGGCGGCACGGTGATCTTCAGCGCCGCAAGGCGGTAGTAGAGATCAGGGCGCAGCACGTCTTCGCAGGTCTTGCCGGCTTCCTGCAGGTTGGAGATGCCGATGATGCGGGTCTCGCCCGGCAGGCCCTGTTCATTGATTACATTCAGCAGCTTGGCCTGCAGGCTTTCGCTCAGCGCTTCGATATCCTCCAGCACCAGGGTGCCGCCGCGGGCCTCTTCCATGGCGGGCAGCATGCTGTCTTCTGGCATCATCGGGCCAAACAGGCGCTTGGCCAGGGCCTCTTCTTCAAAAGCAGCACAGGAGATCAGCACGAATTTCTTACCGCCGCGGCTGCCGACCGCGTGCAGCGCGTGGGCCACCAAGGTCTTGCCGGTGCCGGTCTCACCGTCGATCAGTACATGGCCGTCGGCCTGACCCAGGTCCAGGATATCCTCTTTCAGGCGTTCCATCACCGGCGATGCGCCGATCAGCTTCTTCATGATCTGGCCGCCGTCGGACAGCTCGCGGCGCAGGACCCGGTTATCCAGCGTCAGCCGCCGCGCGCTGGTGGCGCGTTTGGCAAGCTCGGACATACGGTCCGGGTTGAAGGGTTTTTCCAGGAAGTCAAAAGCACCAACGCGCATGGCCTCCACCGCCATCGGCACATCACCGTGGCCGGTGATCATGATGACCGGCAGCGCGCTGTCGCTGCCCATCAGCTTCTTCAGGAACTGCATGCCGTCCATGCCGGGCATCTTGATGTCGGAAATCACGATGCCGGGGTAGTCCGCACCCAGCACCTTCAGCGCCTCTTCCGCGCTGGCAAAGGTTTCCGTATCATAGCCTGACAGCGCCAGCCATTGGCTGATCGACTGGCGCATATCCTGTTCATCATCGACAATCGCGATTTTCATGGCTTGTGCCATCTTCAGGTACTCCTAACCCACATCATGCCCTATTCGGCGGCTTCTATTCCGCCCACCAGGACCGGCAACTGCATTTCAAATACCGCACCGCCGTTCTGACCGTTGCGCGCCGTCAGGCGGCCGCCGAGGTCGTTTACGATCCCCGACGAAATGGCAAGCCCCAAGCCAACGCCATCCCCGGGCTGCTTGGTGGTGTAGAAGGGCTCAAACAGAGCGTCGAAGTCCTTGATGCCATCGCCATTGTCCCGCACGGTCAATGTGGCGGTCTCGCCCGCAGCAAGAATAATCTCCACTTCGGGGTCGTCCTCGGACTTGGTGGCGTCCAGCGCGTTTCGCAAGAGGTTAACCATAACTTGTTCGATACGCACCTGATCCCCCATCACAAAGACCGGTTCCTCCGGCAGGATCCGGGTGATCTGCACCTGCCGCTCGCGCAGCTGCGGCTCCATCATCGACAGGCTGGAAGCAAGCGCTTGGCCCATGTTTACAGGGACAAAATTGTCGCCGCCCTTGCGCGCATAAGACTTCAGCTGCTTGGTGATTGCGCCCATGCGCTCGATCAGGTCGTCGATCCGGCCAAACGATGCCAATGCCTCTTCCGGGCGGTTACGGCCCAAGAGCAGCCGCGCGCCGGCCAGATAGGTTTTCATCGCCGCAAGCGGTTGATTCAGCTCGTGACTCACTGCCGCTGACATCTCGCCCAGGGCGGCCAGTTTAGAGCTCTGCGCCAATGTCTGCTCAGCCACGGCGAGGGTCTCCTGAACCCTTTCCCGCTCGGCAATTTCCCGCTGGAGCCTGGTGTTCAATTGGCGAAGCTCCGCCGACTCGCGCTGGAACAGCGCCATGCGCAGCGCTGTCTTGCGGCTCAGCGCGTAGAAGGCCAGCGCCAGCAGGATGGCGAATCCCATGATTTCCAGCGCCAGCACCGTGTTTACCTTCTCGCGGATCGATTCAAAGGTGGTGTAGGAGGTGATGCGCCAGCCGCGGAACGGGATGCGGTTTTCCAGACGCATCACCGCCTCGCCCTGCAGGTAGGCATCCGGCGGCAGCGCGGTCCAGTCGGTGGTGGCGCGGATCGCCCGCTGGATGGCGCTCTGCGGTGTTTGCAGTGTCAGCGCATCCGACTCGCTGAGGCCGCGCCAGCGGTTCTCGGTCGCGAGGATGATCGTGCCTGTGCTGTCGGTGACCATCACCGCATCGGAAATCCCCGCCCAGGCGCGCTCGAATTTCTGCAGGTCGACTTCGACCACAATAACACCCAGCACCGCATCCGGGTCTTCCACCCGGCGCGCATAGGTGAACCGGTAGCCGCCTGCCTGTTTCTCGCTGACCGAGAAAACCGTGGTATTGGCGCGCACTGCATCAATGAAATAGGATTCCTGGCGGCGGCTTTCCCCTAAGCGGTTGCGGTCGGTGGCCGCCACCGTGCGCCCGTCCTGATCCAGCATCAGGATCGAGGCGGCGCCGATTTCCTCAACAAAGGAAATCAGCCGCTGGGTGGAGAGCGAGAAATCCCGCGTTTGCAGCGCCGAGATCAGGGTCTGATCCCGCGCCAGCAGCTGCGGCACAATGGCGTTCTGGCGCAATTCGCTGAGCAGATTGCCGGAATAAAGCGCCAGCCGCAGCTCGGCCCGGTTGCGGGTGCTTTCAGTGAAACGGTCGGTCAGCATCCGGTTGGTGACCCAGACCGTGCAGGCCGCCGCCAGAAGCACAAAGGCGAGCGCAATGCGCGCCCGCCAGGAAACGGTTGGGGAACTGTCGGAAGGTTCCGGCTTTTGTGAAGGGTCTAACGGGGCAGCCATAATCAGAAGCTATTGCGCCCGCCCCGTCTTGCCAAGTCACGCAGTGGCAGTAATGCCCTGCAATGCGCGGAACACTGCCGCACCATCGGTGCCGCCATGGCCATCATCCGCCGCCCGCTCCGGGTGCGGCATCATGCCGAGCACCCGGCGGTTCGCCGACAGGATGCCAGCGATGTCCTCAGCGGACCCGTTGGGATTGTCGGTATAGGTGAAGGCCACGCGGTCCTCGCCCTTCAGCGCCTTCAGGGTCTCCGCATCAGCAAAGTAATTGCCATCATGATGCGCGATCGGCACGCCGACCACATCGCCCGTGTTGTAGCCTTGGGTAAAGACGCTGTCCGCGGTCTCAACCTTCAGGCCGACGGTGCGGCAGATGTACTTCAGGCCAGCGTTGCGCAGCAGCGCGCCGGGCAGAATGCCGGTCTCGGTCAGGATCTGGAAGCCGTTGCAGATCCCGATAGCATAACCGCCGCGCTGTGTGTGCTCGACCACCGAACGGCAGATCGGCGACTGCGCCGCGATGGCACCGCAGCGCAGGTAATCCCCGTAGGAGAAACCGCCAGGCACGCCGACAATGTCGATGCCCTCGGGCAGCGCACTGTCCTTGTGCCAGACCATGGAGACGTCGAAACCGGCCTGTTCAAACGCCACCGCAAGGTCGCGGTCGCAGTTCGAACCCGGGAAGACCACTACCGCCGCCTTCATCACTGGATCTCGATGCTGTAGGATTCGATCACGGTGTTGGCGAGCAGCTTCTCGCACATCTCGGTCACATCGGCCTCGGTGGCGCCGTCTGCCAGCTGCAGGTCGATGACCTTGCCCTGACGCACGCCTTCGACCTTATCAAAGCCCAGGTTCCCCAGCGCGTGGCGGGTTGCCTCGCCTTGCGGATCCAGAACCCCGTTCTTCAGCATTACATGCACCCGTGCCTTCATTGCATCATTCCTCGAGCTATCGGTGGCCAAGCCCCTGCGGGCTTCATCTTTTCATAAATACTCAAATCCCGCCCTCACATCCGGGGCGGGACGGGATCAGGTCGCGCGGATCAGTTG
>CAJXHQ010000346.1 GCA_913054485.1 uncultured Paracoccaceae bacterium | reverse complement strand
GCGTGGACGCGGCCGTCCCATGTATGAAAGCATCCGGTGGTCTCGACCGACAGGGTGTCAAACTCGCGCAGCAGGCCCGCAGCAGAGTCCTCCACCGAAATCTCACCCAGCTCGCCGCCCATGTCAGTGCGCACCCAGCCTGGGTGGTAGATGCCAACGGCAATGCCTTCCGGCTTCAGATCCGTCGCGAAATTGCGCCCGATGTTCAGCGCCGCCGCCTTTGAGGCGCGGTAGGCATAGCTGCCGCCCGGCGCGCGGGCGTGGCTGGCCATCTGCGAGGACAGGATGGCGATCTTCGGAGCCTCCGCCAGCCGCAGGTTGGGCAGCAGGGCCTGCACGCTGAGGAAAACACCGGTCACATTGGTGGCCAGTGTTTTTGCCCAGACCTCTGCGGTATATTCATCCAAACCCATCTCTTTGTCGAGATAGACGCCCGCATTGCAGATCAGCAGATCCACCGGCTTGCCTTGCAGCTGTGCGGCCAGCCGCGCCTGCTGGCCGGGGTCTGAGACATTCAGCCGTGTGGCGGTAGAGTGGTCGCGGGCCGTGCCCGTCACCTCGTAGCCCGCGTCGCGCAGCCGCGCGGCCACCTCCTTGCCAATGCCGCGGCAGGCACCGGTGATCACTGCATGCATGGTAAAACCTGTTTTGGGCTGTTCAGGTCAATTGGTCTTGCGATTCGGCATGAATGGCAAGGGCATAACGGGAATTCCTTCCTCTGCCAGCTCCTTTGCCTCTTCCAGGTTCGCCTCGCCATGGATCGAGCGTTCCGGTGCATCGCCCAGGTGCATCTTACGCGCCTCGCTGACAAATTCCTTGCCCACGTAGTCCGAGTTCTCCTCGACCTTCTTCTTCAGCTCGGCCAGCGCCTGTTCCACCTCGCCCGATGGCTGGCTGAGCGCAGGGGCTTTGGGCGTCGGCGCCTTGGGTGCGGGAGCCGGTGCAAGCGGCGGCGCCGGTTCCGGCTCTCCAACAGAGGAGACAGCCTCCCGGCCGGGCCGAACGCGTGGGGCCATGATCGCCTTTTCCACCTTGCCGCCGCCGCAGACCGCACAGCTCACCATGCCGGCCGCTGCCAGCTTGTCATAGGCCGAGGCCGACTGGAACCAGCTGTCAAAGGCGTGGCCTTCGGCACATTTGAGGGTGTATTGGATCATATTCCGTCACGTCGTCGCGAAAAGTGGAACGCTGATTAAAGACGGCTGCGCGCGAAGATCAAGTGAATTGCGGCTCTCAGCGCAGTCTGCGCGGTGTGAACCCCTTTAAAATCCTCGCCAGCTCCGGCTCGAACACCAGTTTGGCCGCTTTGGCCGGACTCACCCATTTGCGGCGGCGCTGGCCCCGCTCGGGGTATTCCGTTTCCAGCCGGGCAACCCGCAGCGAAAATACATCTACCCTGCAAGGCATGGGCGGCGCGTCCGGGCGCCATTTGTCGTAGCGGTATTTGCCGAGCCGCTCTGTGCTGATCCGGCCCCGGACACCAGCCTCTTCCCATGCCTCCGTTGCGGCCGCTTCATGCTGGGCCAGCCCCGGGTCGTGCCAGCCTTTTGGCAGCACCCAGCGCCCGATCCCGCGCGAGGTCACCAGCAAGATCTTCACCCCGCCCTTGGCGCTCACCCGGTAGCACAGCGCCGCGCATTGCCGGCCGGTGCCCTTTCTGACCGGTTTTCCGCTCAGCGAGGGCCGGAGTCGGGGTGTCTGACTAATGGGGACCGTCATCAGCTGACCTCCGTTGCCTGGCAACAAGCTTATGCCAGCGCGGCAAGGAACACACGGGGCAACGGCGGCCTGCCCCTCTGCGGCTCATGTCAGCAGCTTTACCTGGCGCTCCAACCGCTCCACCAGCACGCCGTGGTCGGTATCCGCCTCCACCGCCAGGCGCCGCAGCCCGAAATGCACATGCGCCATCTGCTGATAGTAGCCCGAGAACACGTAGTTGGTGGAAGCCCCGGCCAGCGCTCCGATCACCGGCACCGCCTGGGCAGCCAGCTTCTGGCCCAGCACCACGCTCAGCTTCGGGGCGACCTGTGCGATCAGTTTTTGCGCCGCGCCACCCGACAGGGACAGGCGCAGGCTAAGAAAGCCCATGTCGGCCCCGTCATCCTCGGCCAGCGGCCCGGCAGAGGCAAAGACACGCACGCAGTCAAAGGTCACGCTTTCGGCCTCCGGATCAAAACCGTGTTCCGCTGCCACACCCTGGATCATGCGCAAGAGGAAAGCGGTGGTTGCCGGCAGTTCCACCAGCGCGCCGGAAAGGCCGCCCAAGCCCCCGGCGGCGCCCATGGCTGCACTCACCACCCGATTCACGCCTGCAGATTGATCCGGCACCGCGCGGCGGGACTTTGCCGCCGCCTGCATCGCCAGCGCAAGCGCCTGTTCGGTTGCGCCTCCCAGCCCTGTCCGCACCGGATCCGGCAGCCTGTCCAGCAGGTTCTCGGCCTGCCCGCCCACCATGTTCAGAATTTTCAAACCCGGTCCGCTCGCCGCCTTGTAGCGTTTGGCAAGCGCTGCCAGCTCCGCCTCGACATCCTCTGGCGACACCGCGCCCGCCGGGGTCAATATCTCGGTCATAAAATACCCTCCGCCCTGATCAGATCGGAAGCTGGCAGGCCTTTTTCAACCCCGCCAGCGGCTTACCATGCCAGCGACGCCCTCCCAGGCGCCCTCTTTCAGCGCAAAGCCCAGAACCCGGTCGGGGTTGGTTGGCGGCGGCATCTCCACCTTGTCCAGCTTCCGAAAGCCGAAGCGGCGGGAGTAGGGTTCATCCCCCACCAGCATGCAGCGCGCCCAACCGGACTCCTGCGCCTTGGCCAGGCTGTCGCGGATCAGCGAACCGCCCAGCCCCTCGCCCTGGTGCGTGGGGTGCACGGCCACCGGCCCCAGCAGCAGCGCGTCATCTGCGCCGATATGCACCGGCCAGAAACGGATCGCCCCGGCCAGAATGCCTTGCTCGTCCCGTGCCACCTGGCTGAGACCTTCAACGGGCGGCACGTCATCGCGCAGGCGGTAGGACGACAGCGCCTCGCGCCCCGGCGCAAAGCACAAGTCATAGAGCGCCTCCACCTCCCACCAGTCGTCCTGCTGTTCCGCCTTCAGTTCAATCACGCTGCCCGGGCCTCCCTCGCCCCCTCAGGGTAGCAATCGCCCTAGCATGGGCGTAAGCCTTGATCAAACATTTGGAGACGCAAGATGTTCTACCGCCCCGAGGACGGCCACGGCCTGCCGCGCAACCCGTTCAACGCGATCATCACGCCGCGCCCGATCGGCTGGATCTCGACCCGCTCGGGCGCAGGCGTCAGCAACCTTGCACCCTACTCCTTCTTCAACGGAGTGGCCTATGCGCCGCCGCAGGTGATGTTCGCCTCCACCGGCACCAAGGATTCGATCACCAATATCCGCGAGACCGGCGTCTTCTGCGTCAATGTGGTGGAATTTGCCATGCGCGACGCGATGAACGCCAGCTCGGAGACTGTGCCGCCGGAAACGGATGAGTTTGCCCATGCCGGCGTCGAAAAGGCCGCGTGCGAAACCATAGATTGCCCGCGCATCAAGGGCGCGCCCGCCGCGCTGGAATGCCGCCTGACGCAGGAGGTGCAGATCAAGGGGGCCGACAACCACGTGGTTTTTGGCGAGGTCACCGGCATCCACCTGCGCGACGACTGCCTGAAGGACGGGTTTTTCGACGTCACCGCCTATCAGCCGCTGACCCGGCTGGGCTACCGCGACTATTCCGTGGTGCGCGAGGTTTTTTCCCTCCAGCGGCCCGACGACTGAGACCACTTTTTAACGGAGTTTCCCTTTTGCCATTGCCCGACGTTTCCCGCCTCACCCCGATCACCCTGCCTGATGGCAGCAACCATGGCGGCACGGTGCATCTGGCCCGCGCCATCGATCATCCGAAGATCAGGGTGGGCGATTACAGCTATGCCTCGGACTTCGACCCGCCACAGGACTGGGCGCAGCAGCTCGCGCCCTACCTGTCACCCTTCTCGGCCGAGACATTGCAAATCGGCCGGTTCTGCCAGATCGCCCAAGGCGTGCGGTTCATCACCTCCTCGGCCAATCACGCCATGACGGGGCTCACCTGTTATCCTTTTGAGGTCTTTGACCTGCCAAACCACATGCCGGCGCAGCCCGACACCCGCGACACAGTGGTCGGGCATGACGTCTGGATCGGCTATGGCGCGCTGATCCTGCCGGGCGCCCGGATCGGCGACGGGGCCATCATCGGCGCCGGCGCCGTGGTGCGCGGGGAAACCCCGCCCTATGCCATTGTCACCGGTAATCCCGGCACGGTGCAAAAATACCGTTTCCCGCCAGCTGACATCGCCCGTCTGCTGGCACTGGCATGGTGGCACTGGCCGCTAGAGCAGCTGCAACAGGCGGAAGCCGCGCTGCTGTCCGGCGATCTGGATGCGCTGGAGGTCCTCGCCCCCTGAAACGGCAGAGGCCC
>CAJXHQ010000345.1 GCA_913054485.1 uncultured Paracoccaceae bacterium | reverse complement strand
TTTCCTGATCGGCGAGGAAAATCGCGGGCTGGAATATATGTTCGTGATGATGAACGCCGCCCGCTTTGCCGTCGGGGTGCAGGGGGTTGCCGTCTCGGAACGGGCCTTTCAGCACGCGCTGGCCTATGCGCAGGAGCGCAAGCAGAGCCGCCCGGTTGACGGCAGCGCCAAGGAGGCTGTGGCGATCATCCAACATCCGGATGTGCGGCGGATGCTGCTGCGGATGCGGGCGCTGACCGAAGGCGGCCGCGCGCTGGCGATGGCAACGGCCGGCTGGATGGATCTGGGGACCGGCCGGGCGGGCCGCGAGGCCGCGGATATGGCCGAGTTTCTGGTGCCGCTGGTCAAGGGCTTCTGCACCGAACGGGCGGTTGAGGTGACCTCGCTCGGGGTGCAGGTCCACGGCGGTATGGGCTTCATCGAGGAAACCGGTGTGGCGCAGTTTTACCGCGATGCGCGGATCCTGCCGATCTATGAAGGCACCACCGCCATTCAGGCCAATGATCTGCTGGGGCGCAAGGTTCTGCGCGACGGCGGCGAAACCGCCCGCAGGTTCGCAGGCATGATCGCCGAAACCGAAGCCGCGCTGGCCCAGGGCAGCGCCAAGGCGCAGGCGATTGGTGCCAGCCTGGCAGAGGCGCGACAGGCCTTTGAGGACAGTCTTGCCTGGCTGCTTGAAACCACCCCGCGTGATCCCGCCCTTGGTTTTGCCGGCAGCGTGCCCTTCCTCAACCTGACCGGCAGTCTTGCCGCCGGCTGGCAGCTGGGACGGTCGGCGCTGTCGGCCGAGGCAAAACTGGCACAGGGCGAAGACGCCGGCTTCATGGCGCGCAAGATCGGGACCGCGCTGTTTTTCGCACAGCACATTCTGGTCGATTGCAGCGCTGAACGCCGTCGGATCCTGGAGGGTGGCGCCAGCCTCCTCGACGCCGCTTTCGAAATCTGAATTCCCACCGGCACCCGTGCCGGACACATCTGCAAAGGTACGCCCCATGTCCCAGACCGATCCCAAGTCCTTCAACAGCCTCGCCATTGAAGCGCGCGACAACGTTGTTTTCATCGTCAGGCTGAACCGTCCCTCCAAACGCAATGCGCTGGATGTGGCAACCGTCGAAGAGCTGGTCCGTTTCTTCAGCCACGCCCAGCAGGAAGGCGTGAAGGCCGTGGTCCTGGCCGGGGAGGGCGACCACTTCTGCGCCGGCCTGGATCTGGTGGAGCATTGGAAGGAAGACCGCAGCCCGGATCAGTTCATGCATGTCTGCCTGCGCTGGCACGAGGCCTTCAACAAGATGGAATACGGCGGTGCTCCGGTGATTGCGGCGCAGCAAGGCGCGGTTGTCGGCGGCGGGCTGGAGCTGGCCAGCGCGGCGCATATCCGGGTGATTGACCAAAGCACCTATTTCGCTCTGCCTGAGGGACAGCGCGGTATTTTCACCGGCGGCGGTGCGACGATCCGGGTGTCCGACATGATCGGCAAAAGCCGGATGATCGACATGATCCTGACCGGCAGGGTCTACCAGGGCCAGGATGCTGTCGACCTGGGGCTAGCGCAATTCATCACCGAAGGCTCCAGCTTCGACATGGCGCTGGAACTGGCGGATAAGGCGGCGCAGAACCTGCCGCTGACAAATTACGCCATCTGTTCGGCAATCAGCCATCTGAACAATATGTCCGGCATGGATGCCGCTTACGCCGAGGCGGTTGTGGCCGGCATCGTGAACACCCAGCCCGCAGCCCGCGAACGGCTGGAGGCCTTTGCCAATAAAACAGCAGCGCGGGTGCGCCCTAACAGCTGAGGCCCTGACCGCGCGGAATGCTGCCTGGCAGCCGAACAGCCGGCGCAGGCGTGTTACCTTCCGCCCCTATGGCACCCGAAGGAGACGCTGCGCCGCCTGTCCTCCTGACAGCAAACCACCCGCGGCGGCGACTTGGCGGACAGGCGCCGCAACCAGCGCGGATCAGCGGCAGTGGGAGGCTCGGCGCGCACAAAAACCGTTTGAAGACCAAGAGGGCGCCGCCCCCCCCCTTTTGCCGTAACAACAGGCGGAGCCCTAAGCTCCTCTTGGCCTAGGCTACTTCGGCCATAGAACGGGTGACTTGCTCTTGAGCGCGCCGCCAAGGTGCCGCCGTATCAGGTAACTTGCGTCGGCAATGTCGCCGCGTTCCAGCAGCGACAGGATCTGCAGGTGTTCACCGCCCTGGCCATTGATCCTCTCGCGGTTGATCTCGGTCCGGTATTCCATCAGCCGGCGCATCCGGTTCACCCTCTGGAACGCGGTGAAGAAATAGGGGTTATTGGACAGTTTGATCAGCTCTTCGTGGAACGAGGTGCCGTTGCGCAGCAGCCGCTCGGCGGGGATGCTGGCGAGGTCTGCGTTTAGCATCCCCGCCTGAATCCGGCGCTGTTCTTCGAGTATGGTTCGGTTGATCCCGAACCTGGGCTCCAGCATCGCAGCGGGTTCGATGGCCATGCGGAACCGGTAGATCTCGTCAAGGGCTTCGGCGGTTTTGGCCACCGGCAGGAGGCGCCAGCCGTAGCCGTCCTTGGTTTCGGCCCAGCCTTCGCGCGCAGCCCGCGCCAAAAGGTCGCTGACCCGCGTCCTGGTCAGCCCGTAGCGCTGGCGCAGCGCCTGTTCCGTGGCCACGTCGGGAAGTTCGTCGGTCAGCCGATCCTCCGCCAAGCTGCTGCATGATTTGGAGTTCATCGGCGACACCATGCAGGTGACCAATATGTCCGGCGGCGGCAGCAGGGTGGGCTTTGCCCATGTCTCCAACGAGCGCAACGAGGACAACAACCTGATCGTCGCGGCCTCCAAGGGCACCACCTCGCGGCTGGCGCAGGGCGCTTACCCGGACGCTTCCCCTGAGGGCGTGCGCTTCTTGGCGCCATTCGGTGCCATCGCGGTGGCCGCGGATTCCGAAATCGACGACCTGAAGGAGCTGATGGATGCGGTGGCCGCCGATCCGCGCGCCATCGCCAGGTCCGGCGGTTCCGCTGTGGGCGGCTATGACCACATCAAACTGCTGCTTCTGGGTAAAGCGGCGGGCGTCGAGGATTTGCGCAGGATGAAATACGTCGCCTTTGACGGCGGCGGCGCAGCAATGACCGCGCTGCTGTCGGACTCGGTTCAGGTTCTGTCATCCGATTTTTCCGAGATTCGCGGCTTCGTGGAATCCGGCGACGTGCGCATCATCGCCGTGCTCGCGCCCCAGCGCCTGACCCCGGCGTGCCGGTGCTGGAACTGGGCGGCGGCGCCCCCGTCTCGCTTGCGCTCACATCCGGCAATTTCGGCGCCCCGGATTTCTTCGTCAAAGCCATGATAACAATGGAGCATGGCCATGCAGCAGGCAGAACACGACGCCCGCAACCAGATGGCCGAACTCTGCGCCTCGCTTTATGCCCGCAGGTTTTCAGTCGGCACGGCCGGCAATGTCCCGGCCCGGCTTGAGGATGGCATCCTGATGACCCCGGCCAATGCGACGCTGGGCGGCATCCATCCGGAGGAGATCGCCAAGATCGACCGCAGCGGCAACCATGTCTCGGGCGGGAAACCCGCCAAGGAGGTCTTTCTGCATCAGGCCTTCTACGAAACCTGGCCCCAGGCCGGCGTGGTGGTGCATCTGCACTCCACCTGGGCCACCGCGCTCAGCTGCCTTGAGGACACTGACCCCGATGACTGCATCCCGCGCTGACACCCTATGTGGTGATGCGCGTCGGCACCGTGAAGATGGTGCCCTACGTCCGGCCCGGCGATCCGAAAAGCGGCGCGCTGATCCGGGATCTGAAGGGCCGGTATGCCGCAGTGCTTCTGGCCAACCACGGTCCTGTGGTAAGCGGCAAGGATCTGTTCTCGGCCGTTTGCGCGGCGGAAGAACTGGAAGAAACCGCCAAACTGCTGGTCGCCCTGCGCGGCCTGCCTGCCCGGCACCTGCGCCCTGCTGATGTGGCAGAGCTGAAATCCACTTTTGACCCCCTGTGAGGAGACAGCCCATGACCCGCAAGACCGCTGACCTGATTGACGGCTACGCCGACAAGCTTTCCCTGGTGCATCTTCCCTTCCGCAAGTTCGGCCGGAAGGCCGCTGTCAGCGGCAAGGTGGAAACGGTGAAATGCTTCGAGGATAACACCAAGATGCGCGAGCTGCTGCAATCCCCCGGAGAGGGGCGCATTCTTGCGGTGGACGGCGGCGGCTCCACCCGGATTGCGATCCTGGGCGACAAGATGGCGGGCTGGGCGCAGCAAAGCGGCTGGCAGGCCATCGTGATCAATGGCGCGGTGCGCGACAGCGGAGAGCTGGCGGCGATGGATTTTGCCGTCTTTGCCTTGGCCACCTCGCCGGTGAAAAGCGCTAAAGAGGGCTGGGGCAAATCGGGTTGCGAGGTGCATTTCGGCGGCACCACCATCCGCCCCGGCGGCTGGCTGCATGGGGACGCGGACGGGGTGCTCTACAGCGCCGTGCAACTG
>CAJXHQ010000344.1 GCA_913054485.1 uncultured Paracoccaceae bacterium | reverse complement strand
CCCAGTTGCGGTTGTCGATGGTGGCGACGGTGCCGGTGCGCATGATGCGCTTAAGGTCAAAGCCCTGCAATTCGGATACTTCCTCCACCGCCTGTTCCAGTGCGATCTGGATTTCAGCGAGGGCCGGAATGGGCGTCCAGACCGGCAGGTCGTCATCCAGCACGTGATCTTCGCGCAGGTAAGCATGGGCCAGCACAAAGTCGCCAAGCGCCTGGGTGTTCCTGAGGCCGGCGCAATGGCCCACCATCAGCCAGGCATGCGGGCGCAGCACGGCGATATGGTCGGTGGCGGTCTTGGCATTGGACGGGCCGACGCCGATATTGACCAGGGTGATGCCGTTTCCGTCCGCCCGCTTCAGGTGATACGACGGCATTTGCGGCAGCTTGGCGATGGGCGGGATCTCTCCGCCGGCGGTGGTGATCTCGTGATTATTGGTGCTGACAAAGCTGGTGTAGCCCGATTGCGGATCGGCCAGCATGGCGCGGGCGTAATCCTCGAACTCAGACACGTAGAACTGGTAGTTGGTGAACAGCACGTGGTTCTGGAAGTGATCCGGGTCGGTCGCCGTGTAATGCGCCAGCCGCGCCAGTGAATAGTCAATGCGCTGCGCTGTGAAAGGCGCCAGCGCGCCGGTGCCGTTTGCGGGCTCGTGCGTGCCGTTGACGATGTCGTCATTGGTGGTGCTGAGATCCGGCACGTCGAAGACATCACGCAGGGTGAAACCGGCGGCACCTTCCTGCGGCACGGTCAGGCCCGGTCGGGCGGCGACAGCAAAATGCACGGGCATCGGGGTCGTGGACGGACCGATAGTGACCGGCACCCCGTGGTTCTGGATCAAGAGGCCGAGCTGCTGGGTCAGGTAGTTGCGGAACAAGTCCGGGCGCGTCACCGTGGCGGCATAGGTGCCGGGGGCCGAGACATGGCCGAAGGACAGGCGGCTGTCGATCTGGGCAAAGCTTTTGGTGGTGATGCGGATTTCCGGGTAGTAGGCGCGGATGCGCCCGTCATCCGGTGCCCCCTGCTCCATGGCGCGCGTGAATTCAGAGCAGAGAAAATCGGTGGCTTGGGTGTAGAGCTTCGCCAGCCGCTTCACAGCCTGCGCGGCATCGGCGAAATCTTCGGTCGGCGGGTGGTCGGGAAGGATCATCTGGTTCATGCGGTGCCCTCGATCACGGGAATTTTCTGGAATGTGCGCACATCGACAAGGCCAAGGTCAGAGATCCGCAGTTCCGGGATCACCACCAGCGCCAGGAGCGAGTGCTGCATATAGGCGTTGTTCAGGGTGCAGCCGCAGGCTTCCATCGCCTCGACCAGCTTTTGCGCCTTGGCGGCCACTTCGGTTGCGGGGCTGTCGGACATCAGGCCGGCGATGGGCAGTTCGACCAGCGCCAGTTCCTTGCCGTCGCGGAAGATCGTGATGCCGCCGCCTGCTTCGGCCAGCCGGTTGGCGGCCAGCGCCATCTGGGCGCGGTCGGTGCCGACCACGATCATATGGTGGCTGTCATGCGCCACTGTGGAAGCCATGGCCATTTTGCCGGTGTAACCGAAGCCCGAGACAAAGGCATTGGTCACCCCGCCGGTGCCGCGGTGGCGTTCGACCAGCGCGATCTGGCAGGTGTCGCCTGCGCCTTCGACCAGCCCGTCCTTGACCGGAAGTTCAGCCTTCAGCGCCTTGGTGGGGGCCTGATTTTCGACCACGCCGATCACATTGGCGGTGACCGCATTGGCGCCTTCGGGGGCTTTGAGCTCAAAATCCTGCGCGGTCAGCTCATGCCCCAGGTGCACGGTGCCGCGCGCCGAAGCAGGCCAGTCATAATGCGGGCAATCGACCTTGATCGCGCCTTCTTCGGCCACGATCTGGCCGCGGGCTATGACCAGCTCGATCGGCAGTTCGGTCAAATCGGAGGTTAGAATGACATCGGCGCGCCGCCCCGGTGTGAGCGAGCCGATCTCGCGCTCCAGCCCGAAATGGGTGGCGGTGTTGATCGTGGCCATCTGCAAGGCGACCAGCGGGTCGCAGCCGCAGGCGATGGCGTGGCGCACCACACGGTTCATATGGCCGTCATTGACCAGCGTGCCGGAGTGGCAGTCATCCGTGCACAGAATGAAGTTGCGCGGGTCCAGGCCCTTTTCCGTGACGGCTGTGATCTGGCTTTCGACGTCATACCAGGCCGATCCCAGCCGCATCATCGAGCGCATCCCCTGGCGCACCCGGGCGATCGCATCCGCCTCGCAGGTGCCTTCGTGGTCATCCGCCGGCCCGCCGGCCACATAGGCCGCAAAATCCGGGCCAAGGTCGGGAGAGGCATAATGCCCGCCGACCGTCTTGCCCGCGTTCTGGGTGACGGCGATCTCCGCCAGCATCTTGGGATCTGCGGCGGCGACACCGGGGAAGTTCATCATCTCGCCGAGGCCAATGATGCCGGGCCAGGACATCGCCTCGGCCACATCCTCGGGCGTGATCTCGTGGCCAGTGGTTTCCAATCCCGGTGCGGAGGGCGCGCAGGAGGGCATCTGGGTGAAGATGTTCACAGGCTGCATGAGGGCCTCGTCATGCATGTAGCGCACGCCGTCCAGCCCCAGCACATTGGCGATCTCATGCGGGTCGGTGAACATGGACGTCGTGCCATGCGGGATCACTGCGCGGGCAAATTCGGCAGGCGTCAGCATGCCGGACTCAATATGCATATGGGCGTCACACAGGCCGGGGATCATGTAGCGGCCCTTGGCGTCAATCACCTGCGTGTCCGGGCCGGTGCAATAGGTGGCATCGGGCACCACGGCTGCGATGCGGCCCTTGGTGATGGCGATGTCGTGACCGGGCAGACACTCGCGGCTGTGCACATTGACCCAGATGCCGCCTTTGATGACGGTGTCGGCAAAGGCGCGGCCGGCAGCTACAGCGATGAGATCAGGGGCGGAATCGGGCCAACTCGGGAATTCGGGAACTGTCATGGTCCAATTGTTGTGAAAGATCGGCGGAGCGCAAGCCCTGTTGCGCGGCTTTCATGAAAGGGTCATGCGGCCGGCCGGGCAGGACAAGGGGGCGCTGCCCCCGCCGCCCTTCAGGCGGCTCCCCCGGAGTATTTGGGGAAAGATGAAGGGGGCCCGTGGCGGAAAGCGGGCCGGGTGCGGCGGGATTGCGGTTGCGCTGCGGGTGGCAGGCGGGCGAGGCTGGCGGCAGGAGGGGCGCTGAAATGGATTATGAAACGGTGGATGCGGACAGTTTCGGGCGGTCCTTGAAGGGGATGGGGCTGAACCTGCTGGTGCGCGATGTGAAGGCAGAATGCGCTTTTTTAGAGACAGTTTTCGGCATGAAATCCCATCAGGTCAGCGCTGATTTTGCGATTGTGACCTATGGCGATCAGCTGTTTCAGCTGCACAGCGATGGGACCTATCATTCCAATCCGCTGCTGGGGCTGCTGCCGGAAAACCCGCCGCGCGGGGCGGGGATCGAGGTGCGGCTGTATGAGACAGACCCGGAGGAGGCCGTGGCGCGGGCACAAGCTTTTGGAGCAGTTGTTCTGCAGCAGCCTAAGGATAAGCCCCACGGCCTGCGGGAGGCCTATATCCTGTGTGAAAACGGCTATGCCTGGGTGCCGAGCCGTCCGAAGTGATATCTGTGGCTCAGGGCCGGAAACCGGCCGGCCAGTCTGCCCCGCCGCTGCCGTCGGCGGCCATCTCCCTGCGCAGCCAGTCGATGAAGGCGCGCGCGCCTTCGCTTTGTTCGCCGCGCGGTGAGGTGAGGAGGTAGTACGCCTCCTGCAAAGGCGCGCGGTGTTCGAAAGGCGCCACCAGCCGGTCGTCTCGCAACGCATCGCCAGCCATGATGTCATGGGCAAGGCCGACGCCGGCACCCGCCATCACTGCGGGCAGCACCGCCATATAGGTGGTGGCGTAGGTCACCGGCGGGTTTGGCCAGGTTAGAGACTGATCTTCCGCCCAGGCAGGGAAATTGCACATCAGGTTGGCGCAGTCGAACAGCCGGTGTCTGTGCAGGTCTTCCAATGTGACCGAGTAGCCCGGCGCGCAGACCGGGTAGTAGTGGTCGCGGCGCAGCAGCTCGGCGCGCTGGTTGTCGGGCAGGCGCAGGGAGAAGCGCACCTCCACATCGGCGCTTTCAGCCATTTCGCGCGGCTCCCAGATCTCGGTTGAGATGTTCAGCGTCACCTCCGGGTGCTGCGCGTAGAAGCGCCCCAGCCGGGGTGACAGCCATTGCACGGTGAAGGAGATGTTGGAGTGCACCTGCACCACGTTTTTCTCCACGCCGGTGATCGCCCGGGTGCCCAGCGTCAGCGTGCGGAAGGCCTCGCGCACCACGGGCAGGTAGGTGGTGCCCGCCGGGGTCAGCTCCAGCGCGCGGGGGCGGCGGTGGAACAGCTGGCGGCCAAGGTAGCCTTCAAGCGATTTGATCTGCTGGCTGACCGCGCTCTGCGTCATGTTGAGATCGCGCGCCGCCCCGGTGAAGGAGAGGG
>CAJXHQ010000343.1 GCA_913054485.1 uncultured Paracoccaceae bacterium | reverse complement strand
CCGCGTGGGTGGCCAGGGTGGAGCCGTTGCCAGGGAGCGCAAGGCCCAGCGCCTCGGCCAGGCAGTTCATCGAGTTGGCGGTGAACATGCCGGAGCAGGACCCGCAGGTCGGGCAGGCGTTCTCTTCGATTTCCTGCACCTGCGCATCGGTCAGTGTCTCGCTGGCGGCGGCAACCATGGCATCGACCAGGTCGACCTTGTTCATGTCCAGGCCTTCGATGTCGACCTTGCCGGCCTCCATCGGGCCGCCGGAAACAAAGATCACCGGGATGTTCAGGCGCATGGCGGCCATCATCATGCCGGGGGTGATCTTGTCGCAGTTGGAGATGCAGACCATGGCGTCGGCGCAATGCGCATTGACCATGTATTCGACCGAGTCAGCAATGATTTCGCGCGACGGCAGCGAGTAGAGCATGCCGTCATGGCCCATGGCGATGCCGTCATCCACTGCGATGGTGTTGAATTCTTTTGCCACGCCGCCAGCCGCTTCGACTTCGCGGGCGACCATCTGGCCCAGATCCTTCAGGTGCACGTGGCCCGGCACAAACTGGGTGAAGGAGTTGACGATGGCGATGATCGGCTTGCCGAAATCATCATCTGTCATGCCGGTTGCACGCCACAATCCGCGCGCGCCGGCCATGTTGCGTCCGTGAGTCGAGGTTCTGGATCGGTACATCGGCATCTTTGCGTTCCCTAATAATCGTCGCCTGTAGGGACACGATTTGGGCCGCAAAGGCAAGGTTTGGAAGGCTTGCGCTAACAAAATATTGCATTCCCGTTCGTTTGAGACTGTGCGGCGGCGTCCTAGAGTTCAAAGAGGCAGGATTGTTGCCAGAGGGGAGATTGGGGCCGCATGGAGGAGACAGCCGCTGTTGCGCTGGAACATATGACCGGGCCGGACCGGGGCTGCATGACCTGGCTGAATGCCTCGGCGCTGGATGTGACGCTGGATGCGGGCTGCCACATCCGGATTGAGGAAAGCGGCGGCGGGGAGACGCCTGACGGGCTGGTCGCACGGCTGCACCGGGCCGGTGCAGAGTATGAGCTGCAGACTTTTGACGGCGGCGTCCCGGTCTGGATCAACGGTGAAAAGGTCACCGGCGGGCGGCTGCGCAACGGCGACACGGTGGAGTTTGGCGAAACCGGGCCGCTGTGCCGGGCGCGGTTCTTTTCCGAAGGCACCCCGGCACAGAAGCCGGTGCAGGAGATTCTGGGGGATGTGGCCGCCTATCTCAGGGTCAGCCGGCAGCCTATGCTGATACGTCTGGGGCGGGCTGCGCTCTCGCTGACCGGCAGGCTGGCGGAAGAGACGGGCATCCTGTTCCGGGTGACCGTGCTGATGGCTTTGGCCGGATTTGCCTTGCTGGCCTATCAGCAGAACCTTTTGAACAAGCGCCTTCAGCAAGAGCTGCGGGCGGCGGACCTTCAGCTGGACACGGTGGCCTCGGAGCTGGTGCAGGCGCGTGCGGATGCGCTGACTCCCGGCGATCTGAATGCCATGCAGAGGCGGCTGGAGGATCTGGAGGAACGCAGCGGTTTTGGCGCGCGGGTGGTGGCAGAGGCGCGGCCTGCGGTGGCATTTCTGCAAGGCACATACGGGTATCGTCAGACAGAGACGGGCAAGATGCTGCGCCATGTGGCTGGGCCGGACGGGCTGCCGGTGATGACGCCGCGCGGCCGCCCCCTGCTGTCACTGGAAGGCGGCGGGCCGCAGGTAGAGATGCAATTCACCGGCACCGGCTTCTTTGCCGGCAGCGCAGGCCGGATGGTAACCAACCGCCATGTTGCGCTGCCCTGGGAGGACAGCACCGCCGCCATAGGTCTGGACGGCGGGCTGGAGCCGGTAATGCTGAAATTCGTGAGCTACCTGCCCGGCGAGACGGCACCTGTGCCGGTGACACTGGTTGCTGCCAGCGACAGCACCGATCTGGCGCTGTTGCAGCGGGAGGCGGGCGGGTTCGCGCCGCCGGGGCTGGAAATGGCCAGGGCTCTGCCGTCGCAAGGCGACGAGGTTATCGTGATGGGCTACCCGGCGGGGCTGCGCGCTATGGTGGCGCAGACCGGGCAGGCGTTCATCCGTTCGCTGCAGGCGTCGCAGGACGCGGATTTCTGGTCTCTTGCTGAACGGCTGGCGGGCAAAGGTTTCATCACGCCCCTTGCCAGCCGGGGCATCGTCGGGCGGCAGACGGCCTCGGCTGTGGTTTATGATGCGGAGACCACACATGGCGGCAGCGGCGGGCCGGTGCTGAACGTGCATGGGCGGGTTGTAGCGGTTAACTCGGCGATCCTGCCGGAGTTCGGCGGCTCCAACCTCGGCGTGCCAGCGGGTGAGGTCGCGGCGCTGCTGGAACTGGCGGCGGGGCTTTAGGCGGGCTTTGGCGGCGTGCTGCGCTGCCAGCCCAGCCAGCGGCTGACCAGAAGCCCCATCAGCAGGGCCCAGAAGGGCGCGCCGATCCCAAAGAAACTGATGCCTGAGACCGTGGCCATGAAGGTGACCAGCGCGGCTTCGCGGCCTTCCGTCTCTGACAGGGAGGCGCTGAGGGCGTTGCCGATGGTCGATAGTAGCGCCAGCCCGGCCAGGGTGGCAACCAGCGCGGGCGGGGCGATCAGAAACAGGCTGATGACGGCAGCGCCGCCCAGCCCTGCGAGGATGTAGAAGACGCCGGCGGCAGCCCCGGCGAGGTACCGGGTGGCGGGGTTCTCATCCGCCTCCGGCCCGGCGCAGATGGCGGCAGTGATGGCAGCAAGATTGAAGGCGTAGCCGCCGAAAGGGGCCAGCAGCACTGTCGCCATGCCGGTAACAGACAGGCTGGCAGAGACCGGCGGCTGATACCCGGCGCCGCGCAACACCGCCACGCCGGGCATGTTTTGCGATGACATGGTGACCAGATACAGCGGCAGGCCGATGCCGATCAGCACCGGCAGGGAAAACTCCGGCATCACAAACACCGGGGCCGCCAGCCTGAGGTCCAGCTGATCGAGGCTGCCGTGGCTGCCGGTTCCGGCGGACCACAGCACGCCCGCCAGCAGCACAGCCGGGATCGTGTAGCGGGCAAAGACCCTGCGCCCGGCCAGAAAAACCAGCGCCATGACGCCGGCCAGGGCAGTGTCGCTTTCCAGCGCATGAAAGGCGGAGAGGCCGAACTGAAACAGGATGCCGGCCAGCATCGCATTGGCGAGGCTTTCGGGGATCAGCCGGGCCAGTGCCGCAAACCAGCCGGTCAGCCCGGTGATCAGTAAGAGAGCGCCGCAGAACAGAAAAGCGCCTGTAGCCTGCTCGAGCGATACGCCGGACAGCGCCGTCACCAGCAGGGCCGCGCCCGGCGTCGACCAGGCGGTAATCACCGGCATCCGCGACCAGAGCGACAGGATCAGGCAGGTCGCCCCCATGCCCAGCCCCAATGCCAGCAGCCAGCTTGCGGCCTGCGCAGGCGTGGCCCCGGCGGCCTCGATGGCCTGAAATATTATCGCCACTGAACTGGTATAGCCCACCAGCACCGCAATTAACCCAGCCGCGAGATGGGAGAGTTTCAGATCCTTCAGCATGGCAGTTTCCCTTCTGGCGCGGCCGGGGTAAGGTCGAATCGTGCGTTATAACGCTCAACCTGACACTCGTGCGCTATAACGCACAACCGAAATCTGCGAGCCGAGGCCATGACCGAAGGAAAAATCCGGATAAATCTGCGCGCGCTGCGCAACGATGCTGGGCTGAGCCTCAGCAAGGCGGCAGCGCTGACCGGTGTAAGCAAGGCGATGCTGGGCCAGATCGGGCGCGGTGAATCGAGCCCGACCATTGCGACGCTTTGGAAGCTCGCCAAAGGGTTCCGGCTGCCGCTGACCGCCTTCCTGGACGGCAGCGCCGCCCCGGCGCGGGTGCAATTCCCCGGCAGTATCGGCGTGGAACAGGTCTTTGGTTTCGATCCCGTCCTGTGCTGCGAGACTTTCCTGGTCCGGCTGGAGCCTGGCCAGGAACATTGCTCAGAGGCGCATGACGCGGGCGTGACCGAGGATGTCTTTGTGACCGGGGGCCCGCTGGAGGTGCTGGCGGACGGGGTCTGGCAGCGGTTGGAGACAGGCGCGGCTCTGCGTTTTGCAGCGGACCAGCCGCATGGCTACCGCGCAGCAGAAAGGCAGGGCGCGGCTTTCCTCAATACACTGCACTATCCGGGCAGCGGTCAGGTCATCACATAGGCGGCTGTCAGCCGGCCCAGTTCGGCGTGCAGCACGTCCAGGTCGGCGCGGGGGCGCAGGCTGTCCTGGAAATAGGCGGCCACCAGCACCGGCGCGCGG
The DNA here is from genome assembly GCA_913054485.1 of uncultured Paracoccaceae bacterium. Lineage (GTDB taxonomy): Bacteria > Pseudomonadota > Alphaproteobacteria > Rhodobacterales > Rhodobacteraceae > FREY01. Next base: position 230 of record CAJXHQ010000343.1, on the reverse strand, counting down.
CCCGGCGGGTAGAGAATGGCGATGTCCGACACCGCGCCGTTGCCGCCGGTGCCGGTCTTGTCGCCCGCCTGCCAGCCGGCAGGCAGTCCGGCGCGGATGCGGTTGTCTCCGGTGGTATTGGCCAGCAGCAGGCCCGTCAGCCGCTTGCGGGATGCCGGCAGCAGAAGATCGCCCAGCAGAAACCGGTTCATTGCGGCCAGCATGGCCGCCGGCGTGGTGCTGTCGCGCGG
>CAJXHQ010000342.1 GCA_913054485.1 uncultured Paracoccaceae bacterium | reverse complement strand
CTCCCCCACAAGGGGGAGAGGAGCTGCGACACCGCATCGCCCTCCCGGAACGTCGAATTCAGGCAGAGCGGCCGCGGCAACAAAGCCCCTCCCCCTTGTGGGGAGGGGTTGGGGAGGGATTTGAGATCAGCTGCCCTTGCCGCCGCACTTGCCGGTGGCGACGTTGAAGTTGCCGCACTCCATCGGCTTGCGCCAATCGGAGATCAGATCCTTCGAGTCTGGCAGGTAATCGGACCATTCATCACCGACGACGGCGGCCGTTTCCTGGACGATCTCGAACTGGCCGTCGGACTGGATCTCGCCGATCAGCACCGGCTTGGTGATGTGGTGGTTCGGCATGACGGTGGAGGTGCCGCCCGACAGGTTTGGCACGGAGACGCCGATGATGGCGTCGAGAACGGCGTCGGTGTCGGTGGTGCCGGCGGCTTCCACGGCCTTGATCCAGGCGTTGAATCCGATGTAGGCGGCTTCCATCGGATCGTTGGTGACGCGCTTCTCGTCCTTGGTGAAGGCGTGCCAGGTTTCGATGAACTCGGCATTCACATCCGCATCGACGGACTGGAAGTAGTTCCAGGCGGCCAGATGGCCGACGAGCGGCGTGGTGTCGAGACCGGCGAGCTCTTCTTCACCGACCGAGAACGCGACGACCGGAATGTCTTCCGCCTTGATGCCCTGGTTGCCGAGTTCCTTGTAGAAGGGAACATTGGCATCGCCGTTGATGGTGGAGATCACCCCCACCTTCTTGCCGTCCGCGCCCAGCGCCACCACGTCGGCGACGATCTTGGACCAGTCGGAATGGCCGAAGGGGGTGTAGTTCACGAAGATGTCGCCTTCGGCGATGTCCTTGCCCTGCAGATAGGCTTCGAGGATGTTGTTGGTCGTACGCGGGTAAACATAGTCGGTGCCCAGCAGGGCGAATTTCTCGACCCCCAGTTCATCCAGGAAATAGTCGGTCGCGGGGATTGCCTGCTGATTCGGCGCGGCACCGGTGTAGAAGACGTTCTTAGAGCTTTCCTCGCCCTCGTATTGCACCGGGTAGAACAGAAGGCCGTTCAGTTCTTCGATCACCGGCAGCACCGATTTGCGGCTGACCGAGGTCCAGTTGCCGAAGATCACGTCGACCTCATGCACGCTCAGAAGCTCGCGTGCTTTTTCGGCGAACAGCGGCCAGTCGGAGGCCGGGTCGACAACAACCGCTTCCAGATCGCAGCCCAACAGGCCGCCTTTTGCGTTCTGATCGTCGATCAGCATCAGCATGGTGTCTTTCAGAGTGGTCTCGGAAATCGCCATGGTGCCGGACAGCGAGTGCAGCACGCCGACCTTATAGGTGCAGTCCGCAGCAAGGCCTGCAGTGGCAGTCAGGCCCAGGGCCAGCACGCTGGCAGCGGTTTTCTTGAAAACGGTCATCATTCCCTCCAGGCAGGGTCAGGAATGCTTGCCATTCGCACGCGGCAGCACTACCTCGGCCCTGCAACTGTGTTGCAAAACGTGTGGCGGCCGCATCGAGGTCCAATTCGTAAGGCCGTCACACTCACTTAGCCGCCGGGCGGGGAGGCCGCCGGAGCTGGCATCAGGTTTCTGCAATGCAGCGAGCAGCGCAATCTTCGGGCCGGAATGGCCGCGGGCAACGCCCCGTTTCGCCCGCTTTTCAAGCATTGAAAGCTTACTGTGCCGCGAAATTCAGCGCTGACAATGTCAGATCCGGGGGGCCGCTGCTTTTTGGGCCTCAACCGCCCGCCCTACTTCCGGGCCTGCAAACTTCAGACCGTGCACGCTGTAATAGACTGTAGGGCGGGACAGCAGACGTCCGTGCGGCGCGGGCCAGGCCTCACTTCACTAAACTGCGCTGACTTCAGCAATTCATGGAAACGCACAGCGACAGGATGCCGGGTCAGCAATACCGTTCCGGTGCGGCCCATTGCGCGTCCGAGTAACGGTCGCCGTGGGCCCAGCCTGCCGGCAGCACGGCTTCAATCCGGTCGAGCGCCTCGCGGGACAGCTCCAGCTCTCCACCGGCGGCAAGTTCTTTCAGGTGCGCGACACTGCGGGTGCCCGGGATCGCGTGCACATGCGCGCCGCGCTGCAGCACCCAGGCAATTGCCAGCGAAGCCGCCGCCACGCCCAACTCTCCCGCCAATGCGCGGAACCGGGCATTATAGGCCAGATTGGCGCTCAGGTTCGGCTCGGCAAAGCGCGGATTCGCCTTCATCCAGGGCATCTCACTGATCGCCGCTGCCTGATGCGGCCGGTCAGTCAGCAGGCCGCGCCCCACCGGCGAAAAGGCTACGAGCGAGGTGCCCGCCTCGGCGCAGGCCTGGATCAGCCCCAGATCAGGCGCGCGGGTCGACAGGGAATATTCCGATTGCACGGCGGCAATAGGGTGCACGGCTTGCGCGCGGCGCAGCGAGGACGGCGCAATCTCGGAAAAGCCGATAGCCTTCACCTTGCCCGCCTTAACAAAGCCCGCCATGGCCTCGGTCACCTCTTCAATCTCGAACCGCGTGTCGCGGCGGTGCACATAATAGAGGTCAATCGCCTCCACCCCCAGCCGCTGCAGGCTGGCGTCCAGCTCCTGTCGAAGATGTTCGGGGCTGTTGTTGATCCGCTGGCCCGGGTCGGCAGTGATCGACACTTTGGTGGCAATAGTGAAGGACGAGGCGCCGCCGCGCTGGCGCAACCAGTCGCCGATCACCATTTCAGAACGCCCCATGCCATAGGCGTTGGCCGTATCTATATGGGTGATACCCAGATCGACACAGGCGTCCAGAATGGCCATCGAACCCTCATCCGAGGCCGCGCCATAGAAATTTGTAAAAGACATTGCGCCATAGCCGACGGCGCTGACCATCGGGCCGCTCTGTCCAAGTCTTCGCTGTTTCATGCCGCGCCTCCCTTCGGTACTGTTGCGTACCATGGTGAAATCCCTGGCAGCCGGCAAGCGCTGCTGACAACCGGAGGTGCGATTCAACAATCTTCTGCGAAAATCAAATACCCCGCCCGGCAAATGGCTTAACCTCGCGCCGCAGGGAGTATCAGGTGTGGCGAAGCGGATCCCGGAGACCCTGATCAACAAGCTGCGGCCAGGCCAGCTGCGCGGCTGTGGCCGAAAACCGCAACTTCAATGCGGCCGCCGAAAAACCGGGACTGAACCAGCCTGCCGCTTCGCGCAGCATACAGGACATAGCCGTCATCACGATGCAGCCGTGGCTTGTGAACCCGATCGCAACCTGGCACCTGAAGAGCCAAGTCCAATATTTCGGTCAGGCCTTCAGCCTCATATTCGTACAGAGCTTCCAGGCAAGGATCTCGCGACTGCAACCGTCAAGGAATGAGCCTTTGTCCGCCATTACTCCGAGGAGCGCGGGATGAGCCGCCATTGATGGAGTGAACGGCGGATATAGGTCTCTTTCTCCTCGCCAAGCAGGCCGTCCAGCGTCATCCGGATCTTCTGCTTAACGAATACTTTTTGCGCTTGGCCCGCTTGTTATCTTTAGCGATCTTCCTGCCAGAGTCATTGGCTGGCTTTCTCATCAAATATGGGGATGCGGGCAGACAAAGGCTGACGTCAGACAGGCCTCAGTCAATATCCGCCACGTAATTCGCCTGCATGAATTCCAGCAGCCGGTCGTGGAACATGCGGGTATGCTCATGGGCCAGCCGCCCGGCCTCTGCCTCGTCCTGAAGGCGGATCGCTTCGATCATATCGAAATGCTCCGGCCCCAGCGGATAACGGTCATCAGCCTCGCGGCGGCGGAAGTAATGCATGTGCAGGATGCGGCGGCCTTCGTCCAGCAGCCGCCCGTAAGCAGTTGTGAAATAGGGGTTTTGCGCCGCTTCGGCGACGCGCATGTGGAAGGCCTTATTGGCCTCGGACATGCGCAGCGGGTTGCCTTCCAGGCAGGTGGCATCATAGGCCTCTGCCGCTTTGGTCATCCGGTCAAGATCTGCTGCCGTGCGGTTACGGGCCGCCAGCCGTGTCACCACACGCTGCAGGTAATCCAGTGCCTCAACATAGCGGGGGAACTCCACCAGGTTCAGCGGCGCCACGATGGTAGAGCGGTTCGACAGCACATCTACCAGCCCTTCTGACGACAGCCGCACCAGGGCTTCGCGGATGGGCGAGCGGGAGAGCGAGAATCTCTCCGCCAGACCAGTTTCATCCAAGGGCGCGCCGGGGGTGAGCCGCAGTTCGAGAATCTCGTCTTTCAGCGTCTCATAGACCAGCTTTGCACCGCTGCCACGTTTTGCCTTGGCCGTCCTGGCCCCTGATGATGCGCCTGTTTTTTGTTGTTTTTCATTGTCCTGAGGCACTGGCGGCATCCTTAAAGCTGGGTTGTGCAGGATTTTATTGACGTGCCGGCAATATGTCGACTAACTTACCGTAAAAATCTCTGTCGACAAAGTGTCGGCAAAATATCTGAGCGCCCTTTCGCGCCAACAGGAGGAAGACATGAAAGCATTGAAATACGCCGTGGTCGCTTTGGGCCTGATGGCGGGAGCGGCGGCGGCCGACAGCCGGCT
>CAJXHQ010000341.1 GCA_913054485.1 uncultured Paracoccaceae bacterium | reverse complement strand
GGGAAAGAAAAATATCTTTCTTCCAGATTTCCTATACAAGAGTGAGATATCGGCTCGCGTTTAATTAGCGCCCATATGGGCTGCTGGCCGCTCATCAGGCGGCTTGTCGCGCATCGATTGCCTGACGCCATGCGTCAAGTGGCGCAAGATGGCTTGCAGTATTTTACTCAACGAAACATTTTGTAACCCTATGACTCCACGACATCGCCCATCTCTGCGGTCATCGGCAGTGGTCGCCACACCTCCCTCTGCAAGCACCGCCATCACCTGAATGACAGGAGACTCACATGCCAGACGTGCTGATCGGGGGACTCGCAGGACAGGGACCCAAGGGCCACATCACGCTAGCCGGGGCACTGGCCATTCGTCACGGCCTGGTCGCCGGTGCGACAGGTACCGGCAAGACCGTCACGTTGCAGGTGCTGGCAGAAGAGTTTTCGCGCATGGGAGTGCCGGTGTTCACCGCCGACGTCAAGGGTGACCTCTCCGGTATCGCCGCGGCGGGTAACCCGCATCCACGCGTCGATGAACGCCTCGCCAGTCTCGGCATCAATGACTGGCAGCCTCAGGCCGCGCCCGTCAGGCTGTGGGATCTGTTCGGCAAGAGCGGATATGCGGTGCGCGCCGGCGTGGCTTCCATGGGGCCTGAGCTGATGTCGCCCCTGCTGGAATTGAACGACACCCAGAGTGGCCTGATGCACCTGGCCTTCGATCATGCCGAACGTGAAGGGCTGGAGCTGATCGACCTCAAGGACCTGATCAGCCTGCTCAAGCATATCGAGCGTGAACGCGAAGGCTTCGAGGAGCGCTATGGCAGTGTCAGCCCCCAGTGCCTCGGCGCCATGCTGCGCCGGGTGCATGTGCTGGCCACCCAGGGCGGCGAGCGCTTCTTCGCCGAACCGGCGCTCGACATCAATGACATGCTGGCGACCACGGGCGAGGGAGTCCAGACACGCGGCTTCATCAATCTGCTCGATGGGCGTGAGTTGATGCAGAGTCCACGTCTCTACACCACCTTCCTGCTGTGGTTCCTGTCGACGCTCTTTCGCACCCTCCCCGAACGCGGCGATGCCGACCGCCCGGTGCTGGTGTTCTTCTTCGACGAGGCGCATCTGCTGTTCGAGGACGCCCCGAAGGCGCTGGTCGACAAGGTGGAGCAGGTGGCCCGGCTGATCCGCTCCAAAGGGGTCGGGATCTATTTTATCACCCAGAACCCGGCGGATGTGCCCGAGGATATCCTCGGCCAGCTCGGCAACCGCATCCAGCACGCCCTGCGCGCCTTCACAGCGCGTGACCGCAAGAACCTGCGGCTGGCCGCTGAAACCTACCGCGACAACCCGCGGTTTGAGACCGAAGACGCCATCCGCGAGGTTGGCGTGGGTGAGGCGGTGACCTCCATGCTGCAGAAAAAGGGCGTGCCCGGCGTGGTGGAGCGCACCTTGATCCGCCCGCCATCCTCGCAGCTGGGTCCGATCACAGCCGCAGAGCGCGGCGCGTTCCTGCAGGAATCGGATATGGGAAGGAAATATGGGGAGCGCCTGGACCGGCGGTCTGCCTATGAAATTCTGACCCAGCGGGCGGAAGCTTCCGCTCAGGAGGCTGAAAAGGCCGAGGAAGAGGTCGAGGAGTTGCCCGCGATGGAACGCGAGTATCGCGCAGCCCGGCGCTATTCCGGCAGCCGTGTCAGCCGTTCGTCATCGCGCATCACCCGCAAGAAGGACACCTTTGCCAGCGCTATGTCTGAGGCGGTGATCAAAGAGTTGAAGGGCACCACCGGGCGGCGCCTGGTGCGCGGGATCCTTGGCGGGCTGTTCAAGGGGCGATGAGAGAATTGGGCTTGAGCCTGCGCTCAAGCCCATGCCTCCGGCGGGGAGTGAGCGCCGTTCAGGAAAAGGTCTGGGGGACCTTTTCAGGCGTGAACGGGCGGAGCCCGGAAACAGAAGAAGGCGCGGAACAACGCCGCCCGCGGAGGTCCGGGGCGGCGTTTTTTCTTTATTTCTCAGGGATCAGCCCGCGGGGGCTGAACCTGAGCATCAGCAGCAGGATCAGCCCCATGGTCAGCATCCGCATATGGGCGGCGCTGTCCAGCAGATGAGACTTCAGAGCGCTGCCATCGGCCATGCCGGAGGTGATCAGCTGCATCAGCATGAGCCCCATGTCCTCCACCTTGATCCAGAAGAACCAGATCAGGATGCCGCCCAGAACCGCACCGAAGTTATTGCCGGATCCTCCGACAATCATCATCACCCAGATCAGGAAGGTGAAGCGCAGCGGCTGGTAGGTGCCCGGCGTCAGCTGGCCGTCCAGGGTGGTCATCATCGCGCCGGCAATGCCGCAGATGGCGGACCCCAGCACAAAGATCTGCAAATGACGGCGGGTGACATCCTTGCCCATCGCCTCGGCCGCGACCTCATTGTCGCGGATCGCGCGCATCATCCGGCCCCAGGGGCTTTTCAGGGCTGCCTGTGCCATCACCAGAAGGATCACCAGCACCACCGCGAAGAGCAGCGTATACTGAACCTTCACAAACAGCGTTGAGGCGGTGACCGGGTCGAGCCCGAAGCTGGCAGCGCTTTCGACAAAACCGGGATCGTTCTGCAGGTCGACCTCGTAAGGCACCGGGCGGGGCAGGCCGATCACGTTCTTCACGCCGCGCGCCAGCCAGTCCTCATTCTTCAGGATGGCAATGATGATCTCGGCAATGCCCAGGGTTGCGATCGCCAGATAGTCCGAGCGCAGGCCCAGCGCCGTCTTGCCGATCAGCCAGGCGGCACCTGCAGCCAAAAGGCCGCCTGCAGGCCAGGCCAGCAGCACCGGCAGGCCGAGGCCGCCGATATTGCCGGCATTGGCCGGGTTGATCGCCTCAACACCCGCCACGGCAGGATCGAACAGGCGGCGGTAGATCATGAAGCCGGCAATCAGCACGGCCACGACCATCGCGGTGCGCTGGCGGCTGTGGGGCAGGTTCTTCATGATGACGCCAATGACCATGATCGTCATTGCCCCCAGCAGCATGGCCACGATGATGCCAAAGCCGCCGGCCTGCCAAGCGCCCACTGTAGGTGCCGAGGACACCAGCACAACGGCCAAGCCGCCAAGCGCCACAAAGCCCATGATGCCGACATTGAACAGCCCGGCAAAGCCCCATTGCAGGTTCACCCCCAGTGCCATGATGGCCGAAACCAGCCCCATGTTGAGGATCACCAGCGAAGAGTTCCAGGAGCCGGAGAAAAAGCCGAAACTGGTGGTGCCGTCCAGCACGATCAGCAGGCCCGCGAAGGCGAAGAGAAGTGAATTGCGGACAGTCTCGCTCATACCGCTTTTCCTTTGAAGAGCCCGGTGGGCTTGAACAACAGAACGACCACCAGGATCATGAAGGAGACGGCGAACTTGTAATCCGTGCTCAACAGCTGGGCGAGCCCCTCAGGGCCCATGCCGTCCGGCAGCGCGTAAACCAGCACCTTCTTCCAGGCGTATGTCACCAGAACCTCGGAGAAGGCGATGACAAAGCCGCCCGCGATGGCGCCCAGCGGATTGCCCAGCCCGCCGACGATGGCGGCGGCGAAGATCGGCAGCAGAAGCTGGAAATAGGTGAAGGGTTTGAAGGACTTGTCCAGCCCGTAGAGCACGCCTGCAATGGTCGCCAGCGCGGCCACGATCAGCCAGGTGATCATCACCACACGGTCGGGGTTGATGCCGGACAGCAGCGCCAGATCCTCGTTGTCGGAATAGGCGCGCATGGATTTGCCGGTGCGCGTCTTGTTGAGGAACCAGAACAGCAGTGCCACCACCACAATGGCCGTGACCACGGTGATGCCTTGGCTGGTCTTGATGGCAAGGCCTTCGTTCAACCCGGTCATCTGCTTGAAGGTGCGCGCCTTGATGATAAAGCGTTCACCATCCGCAAAACGCTGGTTGCCCGGGCCGATGATGAAGCGCACCAGACCGTTCATGATGAACATCACGCCAAGCGAGACCATCACAAAGATCACCGGCTTGGCCTTCTGTTCACGGTAGAAGCGATACACAGTCCGGTCAGTGAACAGCACCAGCGCCATGGTGCCCAGAATGCCGAAGGGCAGGGCGAGCAGCGCCGTGGGCAGCACGCCAAACCCGATCCCCATCGACTGGAACCACCAGGTCACCAGAATGGTGCACATGGTGCCAAAGGCCATAGTGTCGCCATGGGCAAAATTGGAGAACCGCAGGATGCCGTAGATCAGCGTCACGCCAAGCGCGCCAAGCGCCAGCTGGCTGCCATAGGCAACAGCGGGGATGAAGACGAAGTTGGTCAATGCGACCAGAGCGTTGAGAATATCCATCAATCAGCCCCCCAGGAACGACTGGCGCACTTCGGGATCGGCCAGCAGCTCTTTTCCGGTGCCGGTATGGGCGTTTGCCCCCTGCACCAGAACATAGCCTTTGTCTGCGATCTCAAGCGCTTGCTTGGCGTTCTGTTCCACCATCAGGATCGGCAGCCCGGTGCGGGCGACCTCGATGATGCGGTCGAACAGCTCGTCCATCA
>CAJXHQ010000340.1 GCA_913054485.1 uncultured Paracoccaceae bacterium | reverse complement strand
CCCATGCGCTGTCGTCGCAAACCATGGGCATCGCTTCACCAAAGGCTTGAACCGAAATCTCAACACGTCCCGCATCTGCCGTGACAGCCGCGTCAAGCACCGCGTCGCGCACTGCCTCGGCCCGTTTCAGGGCAATCTGGCGATTGGCCGCAGCCGGGCCGTCACCGTCAGAGAAGCCGGCAAATACCAGCCTGCGGGCGTCATATTCGCCAGCTTCCAGCCCGCGGGCCAGAGACTGGATATTCTCCCGCGATTGCGCATCCGGACGGGCGGAGCCGGGCTCGAACCGCACCGAGGCTGTCAGCCGCTGCAGCCCGTCCAGCGCGGCCAGCATGCGCTGCAGTTCCGAAAGGTCCGTCTCCGGGCCAGCAGCGGCAACCGCATTGGCAAGCCTGCGGCCCTGATCTGACAGCGGAACTGCTTCGCTGCGCTGATCCACGAATCCTGCGCGCCGGATCACCGATTGGGCGCCTTGCCCGCGCACATAAGCCATGAATTCGCGCCCGGCCTGCGGCAGGCGGCGGGCCGGCAGGTAGAGGAACATTGGTGCGCTCAGCGGGTAGTCTTCCGTTTTGATGCTGCGCCGGGTGGCGGCCAGCTCAAAGCCGCAGGGCCCGGTCAGGGTCAGGGGGCGGGCAGCCCCGGTTTCGGCGTAGCTGGCAATGCCAATGGCAAATGGATCAATGGTCACCGCCCGTGCCAGGGCGCTGCTCCGGCTGTGGCGGCCCAGCTCCTGCGCCAGGTCCAGACCCGCCGGGGACATCAGCCGGTCCTCCACCGCCTGCGCCAGGCCAGAGCCTTGCGGCGGAAGGTGCAGGCTGACCGGAGCCTCCGGCCCGCCGAGATCCGCCCAGCTGGTGATCCGGCCGGCAAAAACATCGGCCAGCTGCGGCAGGGTAATGCGCTGCACCGGGTTGCCGGGAGCCACCACCGGCACCAGCGCGTCCAGCGCAAGAACTCGGCCGCGGCCCGTCTGGGTGAGATCGCCAAGCCCGGCGGTGCGGGCGTCACTGCGTTCCGCGGGGCGCACTTCACGCTGCGCCATCACCAGGTCCGCGTCCCCTGCCAGAAGATCCGCAAAGCCGCTGTCGGTCGTGCTGGGCAAGAAATGGAACCGCGCTGCCGGACGGCCATTGTCCAGCAGAACATAGGTAAACTCGGAGCCGGGCCCCGCATCCCGGCGCGCCTGGTAACCATTGCGCAGGGCAAAGCCCTCCAGCAGCGCCGGCAGCAGCACCTCGGCCATGCCGGCTGATCCAGACAGGGTCAGCTCGGCCACATAGGCTGACAGGCTGGGGCATCCGGGGCCCTCGCAAGAGACACCGCTGCCATCCACTGTCAGATCGCCGAATTCGGTCTGCACCCGGTAGAATTCACCGTCGAAGCCCAGCAAAGAGCCGGTGATTTCGACGGCACCATCAGGTGAACTCAGTGTCACGTCCTGAGCCCGCGCACCGCTGGCTGCGCCGGAAAGAAACAGTGCGGCGCAAACCGCCGCACGGAAAAAAGTCATGAGAAGCCCTGATTTACCACCTGTTACCTGGCGGCGATTGTCAGGTCTTGGACAAGATTATTCAACACCAGAAAATCACCAACCGCGGCACAATCGGGCATCGCCAGTGTCAGGTCGCGACTGCGCAGCGGCGCTGCGGCGCGCAACTCCAGTGCCTGGGCCGCGACATCACGGCCGCAGTTCAGTGCCGTCACTTCAGCCTCGACACTCAGCGCCACGCCCAGATCCGTGGCGGCAGCGCGGTCAAAGGTGTAGATCTCGGCCATACGCGCCATGGGCTGGGCCGCGTCGCCGAAGCGGGAGACCTGGCTGGCCGCGCCAGCGCCGCCACCGGACCAGACATGGCCGGGCTGGCCGTAAGAGGCGCTGCCTTCCAGCGCGTGGATTTCGAAACCCGCATCCCCGGTCCATTGCAGGGCCACGCGGTCCACCTCGTCCAATCCCTCCACCTTGGTACGTGCCACGGCGCCGCGCCCGTCCGGCAGTTCAAAGATGAAAACCGCCTGTTGCGACAGGGCCGGGATGGTCACGGACAGGACACCGGCCGCATCAGTGGTGGCGGTGAACATCATGCCGCTGTGGTGCACGGAAGTGCGCGCATGCGGGTGGCACGGGGCCGACAGGATCGTTTTTGCGCTGGCCAGCGGCGCAGGAACAGCAACAGCCGTGACCCCGCAGGTATCAGTCACCGCCTGTGCCGGCGCCGCCGGTTCGGCAAGAACCGGCAGGGCAGGACGCCGCGGCGCCGTATTAGGCGCAGCCGAGGTCAGTTCGATCGCTTGAATGGCAACCGGCTTGGGATCCTGCTGGCCGGCAGGCGCACGCAGAGGCGCGCCGGACTGCATGAAATTGCCGAGCGCCAAGGCGCAGGCTGCGGTTCCGCAAACCATTGCAATCAGGCGTTTTGTCAGCATGTCACGTCTCCCTCAACCGGGCTGGTCAAGGTTAATTTGACCGCGAAAAGACGGCCAGACTATGGCCGCCCCCGGAAATGATTGGGGCAAATTTGTTCGAATTGCCCCAATCGGGAAACAATCTTCGGGATTTACGCCAGACGCCCGTGGCAGTGCTTGAACTTCTCGCCGCTGCCGCAGGGGCATTTGTCGTTGCGCGAGGGGTTGCCCCAGGTGGAGGGATCATTCTCTTCGAAGCCGGCCAGGCGCTCGCCCTTGGGCTCCTCCGCCGGGGCGGGGGCACCCGCACTTGCGGCCGCAGCCTGCATTGCCTGCTGGCGGGCGACCATCTCGGCCATCATCTGACGCTGCTCTTCCTCGCTCATCGGACGGATGTGGCTCAGCTTCTGGGACACGTCCTCGCGCAGCGAGTCGAGCATGGTTTCGAACAGCTGGAAGCTTTCGTTCTTATACTCGTTCAGCGGGTCGCGCTGCGCGTAGCCGCGGAAACCAACCACTGAACGCAGGTGCTCCAGTGTCAGCAGGTGCTCGCGCCACTTGCCGTCGATAGCCTGCAGCAGAACCTGCTTTTCAATATTGCGCAGGGTCTCGGGACCAAAAGCAACGGCCTTTTTGGCCATCAGCTCATCCGCTTCTTTGATCAGGCGCTCGCGGATGTCCTCATCGTCGACACCTTCCTCAGCAGCCCAGTCCGTCAGCGGCACCTCGAGACCGAGGTTTTTCTGGACAGCCTCGTTCAGCCCGTCGATGTCCCACTGCTCGGCGTAGGTCTTCGGCGGCATGTGATGGTCCAGAAGATCGTCAATCACCTCGTGGCGCATGTCGGCAACGATGGCCGACAGATCCTCGGCGGCCATGATCTCGCGGCGCTGCTTGAAGATCACGCGGCGCTGGTCGTTCATCACGTCGTCGAACTTCAGCACGTTCTTGCGCATGTCGAAGTTGCGGCCCTCGACCTTGGCCTGCGCACGCTCCAGCGATTTGTTCACCCAAGGATGAATGATCGCCTCGCCCTCTTTCATGCCCAGCGTCGACAGCACTTTTTCCAGACGCTCTGAGCCGAAGATGCGCATCAGGTCGTCTTCGAGGCTGAGGAAGAACAGGGTGCGGCCCGGGTCGCCCTGACGCCCTGAACGGCCGCGCAGCTGGTTGTCTATGCGGCGGCTCTCATGGCGTTCAGAGGCCATCACGGCCAGACCGCCGGCCTCCAGAACCTTCTGCTTTTCCTCGGCGTGTTTGGCTTCTTCCGCCGTGCGCAGCTCAGCCGGATCAGCCTCCGGGTTAGCGGCCAGCGCTTCCAGCACCTTCATCTCGACGTTGCCGCCAAGCTGAATGTCGGTGCCGCGGCCGGCCATGTTTGTGGCGATGGTCACAGCCCCCAGACGGCCGGCATCGGCCACGATCTGGGCCTCCTGCTCGTGCTGGCGGGCGTTCAGCACGTTGTGCTTGATGCCTTCCTTCTGCAGCATCTGGCTCAGCAGTTCGGACTTCTCGATCGAGGTGGTGCCCAGAAGAACCGGCTGGCCCTTTTCATGGGCGATCTTGGCCTGGCCGATCATCGCCTGGTATTTCTCAACAGCCGTTCGGTAGACCTGATCGTCCTGATCCTTACGGGCAATCGGGCGGTTGGTCGGAACCTCGACCACGCCAAGGCCGTAGATCTCCATGAATTCCTCGGCCTCGGTCATTACGGTGCCGGTCATGCCCGAGAGCTTTTCATAGAGGCGGAAGTAGTTCTGGAAAGTGACCGAGGCCAGGGTGGTGTTCTCCGGCTGGATGGTCACCTCTTCTTTGGCCTCGATCGCCTGGTGCAGGCCTTCGGACAGGCGGCGGCCCGACATCATGCGGCCGGTGAATTCGTCGATCAGGACAACCTCGTTGTCACGCACGATATAATCTTTGTCTTTGGTGAACAGTTTATGCGCCCGGAGCCCCTGGTTCACGTGGTGAACAATGGTGGTTGATTCCGGCTCATACAGGCTCTGGCCCTCAGGAAGCACACCACGGGCCTGCAGGTGCTCTTCAAGAAACTCGTTCCCTTCTTCAGTGAAGGTCACATTGCGGGTCTTCTCATCGATGGTGAAGTGATCATCCTGCAAATCGGG
>CAJXHQ010000339.1 GCA_913054485.1 uncultured Paracoccaceae bacterium | reverse complement strand
CCTTCCAAGCTAATGACGCGGGTTCGATTCCCGCCGCCCGCTCCAATTCCTCCCCCCAAGACCCGAAAATCCTGCGCCGGCGCGGCATTCTGGCTCGCGTGATTGCTTGACGCGCCCGTTTCGCGCCGTCATGAACCTATCCAAGGGCACTCCGGATGGGCGGGGGGCTGCCGCAAGGACCAAGGGATGGAACATGGCGCGTAATCAGGCCGCACCCAATGCCAGCGAAGAGCGGGCGACCTCCAAAAAGATCGGTGTTCTGAACGCGCTCTGGCCGTTCATGCGGCCCTACAAGGCGCTGATGGCGGGGGCGCTCTGTGCGCTGGTGCTGACCGCAAGCCTGTCGCTGACCCTGCCGCTGGCGGTGCGCCGGGTGGTGGACAGCTTCCGGCTTGAGGATTCCGCGCTGCTGGATTTCTACTTCATGGCAGCACTTGGCATTGCCGCGCTGCTGGCGGCGGGCACCGGCCTGCGCTACGCGCTGGTCACTAAGCTGGGCGAACGCGTGGTCTCGGACATCCGCAAGGCGGTGTTTGACCGGGTGATCGGCATGAGCCCGGAATTCTACGAAAAGATCATGACCGGCGAGGTGCTGAGCCGGATCACCACCGACACCACGCTGATCCAGTCGGTTCTGGGGTCTTCGGCCTCGATCGCGCTGCGCAATATCCTGCTGTTCCTGGGCGGCATGGTGCTGATGCTGCTGACCTCGGCCAAGCTCACCGGGATGGTGCTTTTGATCGTGCCCGCCGTGATCGTGCCGATCTTGGTGCTGGGCCGCCGACTGCGGGTGATCAGCCGCGAGAACCAGGACTGGATCGCCGCCTCTTCCGGCAATGCAGGCGAGGCCTTGGGCGCGGTGCAGACCGTGCAGGCCTTTACCCATGAGGCGCTGAGCCGGGCGCAGTTCGGCGAGATGACCGAGACAGCCTATGACGTGTCGCGCCGCCGCATCAGGACCCGTGCCCTGATGACCGTGATCGTGATCTTCCTGGTCTTCGCGGGCATTGTCGGTGTCCTTTGGATGGGCGCGCGCGACGTTCGTGCCGGGGTGATGACCGAAGGCAGGCTGATCCAATTCGTGATCTACTCGGTGCTGGTCGCGGGGGCTGTCGCCGCCCTGTCCGAGATCTGGAGCGAACTGCAGCGCGCGGCCGGAGCCACCGAGCGGCTGGTGGAATTGCTGACCGCCGAAGATACCGTGAACGACCCCGAGACGGCGCAGGTTTTGCCGCAGCCGGTGAAGGGCGAAATCACCTTTGACGATGTGTCCTTCCGTTACCCGGCACGGCCGGAAATCCCGGCGCTGGAGGACGTCTCGCTGACCGTGGCGCCCGGGGAAACCGTGGCCTTTGTCGGTCCGTCAGGCGCTGGTAAGACCACTATTATCCAGATGATCCAGCGCTTTTATGATCCCAGTGAAGGCGCGGTGAAGCTGGACGGGCTGGCGCTGACCGCATTGCAGCGCGATGACTTCCGCCGCGCGATTGCGATGGTGCCGCAGGATCCGGTGATCTTTGCCGCTTCGGCACGCGAAAATATCCGTTTCGGCCGTCCCGAGGCCTCGGATGCCGAGGTCGAGGCAGCCGCGAAGGCTGCTGCGGCACATGATTTCATCATGAAACTGCCCGAAGGCTACGGCAGTTTCGTGGGCGAGCGCGGCGTGATGCTGTCGGGCGGCCAGAAGCAGCGGATCGCCATTGCCCGCGCCATCCTGCGCGACGCGCCGGTGCTCCTGCTGGACGAGGCAACCTCGGCGCTGGATGCGGAAAGCGAACGCGCCGTGCAGGCGGCGGTGGACGAGATGTCCAAGACCCGCACCACGCTCATCGTGGCGCACCGTTTAGCCACCGTGAAGAAGGCAGACCGCATCGTGGTGATGGACCAGGGCCGTGTTGTGGCGCAGGGCACCCACGATCAGCTGGTCTCCGAAGGCGGGCTCTATGCGCGGCTGGCGCGGCTGCAATTCACCGACGGCATGGCTGCCGAATAAGAAGATATGGCGCGGAAAAGGGATTTTCCGCAACGTCACAGCCCTATAGCGTAACGTCAACGTAAGGCCGCCGGCTGGACTTATCCCGCGGCCTTGCAGGATACCTGTCTTGCCCGCATCCTGTGCGGGCAGGAGGAAACAGGCCCGGCCAACGGGCCAGATGGGGAGGGACGATATGCCGTTTGCCGGAATCGCAGACCGAGACGCAATTCAGAACGAAATGGCCTATGAGGAGCGCGGCCTGCCGGTGACGCTCTACGGGCAATTGGCCAAGACGGCGGGGCGGTTCCCGGACCATAACGCGGTGAGCTACCAGATCTTCTCCGGCCCCAACGACAAGGCAGAGACCCTGACCTGGAAGGCGCTGCTGGAGAAGACCTGCCAGACTGCCAACATGTTCCGCGATCTCGGTATCGACGAAAAAGACGTGGTTGCCTACGTCCTGCCGAACTGCAACGAGACTGTTCTGACCCTGCTGGGCGGGGCCATTGCCGGCATCGCAAACCCGATCAACCCGCTGCTGGAGCCGGAACAGATCGCCGCCATCCTGCGCGAGACAGGCGCCAAGGTCGTGGTCACCCTGCGCCCCTTCCCGAAGACGGATGTGGCCGAGAAGGTCGCTGAGGCCGTGCGTCATGCCCCCAATGTGAACACAGTTCTGGAAGTGGACCTGAACCGTTACCTCACCCCGCCGAAGTCCTGGATCGTGCCGCTGATCCGGCCGAAGATCGACAACAAGGAAAAGGCGGCCCACGCCGATTACCTGAACTTCAGCCGCGAAATGGCGAAACAGCCGAAAACGCTGAAGTTTGCCGACAGCACCGAAGACAGGGTTGCCTGCTACTTCCACACCGGCGGCACCACCGGCATGCCCAAGGTGGCGCAGCATAAATATTCCGGCCTGATCTACAACGGCTGGCTGGGCGACACGCTCTTGTTCGACGAAACATCGAACATCATGTGCCCGCTGCCGCTGTTCCACGTCTTTGCCTGCCACGTGATTTTGATGGCCGCCGTCTGCTCCGGCGCGCATGTGGTCTTCCCGACCCCGCAGGGCTACCGCGGCGATGGGGTGTTCGACAATTTCTGGAAACTGGTCGAGCGCTGGAAAATCACCTTCATCATCACCGTGCCCACCGCCATCTCTGCCAAGATGCAGCGCCCGGTGGATGCGGATGTCTCGACCGTGAAAGTGGCCTTTTCAGGCTCCGCTCCGCTGCCGCTGGAACTGTTCCGCCGCTTCGAGGAAGCCACCGGTGTCACCATCATTGAAGGCTACGGGCTGACAGAGGCGACCTGCCTGGTCTCCTGCAACCCGGTGGATGGCCAGAAGAAGGTTGGCTCCATCGGCCTGCCTCTGCCTTACACGGATGTGAAGATCATAAAGCAGACCGCCGAGGGCTTGCAGGAATGCGCCACGGATGAGATCGGTGAGATCTGCATCTCCAACCCTGGCGTCTTTGCCGCCCATACCTATACTGAGGCGGAGAAGAACATCGACCTTTTCCACGAGGGCACACACCTGCGCACCGGCGATCTGGGCCGCATGGACGCGGACGGTTACCTCTGGATCACCGGGCGCGCCAAGGATCTGATCATCCGCGGCGGCCACAACATTGATCCCGGTGAAATCGAAGAGGCTCTGCTGGGCCACGAAGCCGTCGCCTTTGCCGGTGCCATCGGCCAGCCCGACGCCCACGCCGGAGAGCTGCCCTGTGCCTTTGTCGAACTGGTCGACGGGGCCACGGCCTCGGCGGATGAGCTGATGGAATACGCCAGGATCCACGTGCACGAGCGTGCCGCCATCCCCAAGCATATGACCGTGCTGGATGAGCTGCCGAAAACGGCTGTGGGCAAGGTCTTTAAACCGGACCTTCGCAAACATGCGATCACCCGGGTCTACAATGACGCACTGACCAAAGCGGCCCTGCCGGCCCGCGTCGAAAACGTCATCGACGACAAGAAACGCGGCCTGGTGGCCCAGCTGGAGCTGAACGGCGCGCCGCAGGCGGATGTCGCCAAGGTGCTGGGCGATTTCACCCGGCCATGGGAAGAAACACCGGCCGCCTGACGGGTCCTTGCCATCAGGAACAGGAAGCGCCCCATTGCGGGCGCTTCTTTCATTTCGGGCATTCCCTTCGGCCAAACTGCTGTTACTCTCTGCTGACGGCACGCGCGCAGGAGGGTTGCAAATGGACTATGAACGGCTGATCGACGCGGAAACATGGGCGTTCATCATGCGCACCGGAGAGAGCTATCCTGATGACGCCGTGGATCTCTCCATTGCAGAACAGCGCGAGGTCTACAACGAGATGTGCGCCGAATTCCGCGTGGTCCGCCCGGATGTGGTGGAGGCCGAAGACCTTGTCGCAGACGGCGTGCCGGTGCGCCATTACTGGGCCGGGGAGCCGACCCGCACGGTGGTCTATACCCATGGCGGCGGCTATGTGGTGGGCGGGCTGGACAGCCACGATGATGTCTGCGCCGAGATCTGCGCTCAGACCGGCTACCGGGTGGTGGCGGTCGACTACCGGCTCGCGCCGGAGCACAAACACCCCGCCGCCTTCGAGGAT
>CAJXHQ010000338.1 GCA_913054485.1 uncultured Paracoccaceae bacterium | reverse complement strand
GGGCACCCGGCTGCGGCCACACAAGGGATTTCAAAATCCCTTGTCGCGTTACATGTGGATCACGCGATCAAAGGCATCCAGCACGCTTTCATGCATCATCTCCGACAGGGTCGGATGCGGGAAGACTGTGTTCATCAGGTCTTCCTCGGTGGTCTCCAGCTGGCGGCCGACCACATATCCCTGGATCATCTCGGTCACTTCCGCGCCCACCATATGCGCGCCCAGCAGCTCGCCTGTTTTGGCGTCAAAGACGGTTTTCACCAGGCCCTCGGCCTCACCCAGGGCAATCGCCTTGCCGTTGCCGATGAAGGGGAAGCGGCCGACCTTGATGTCGTAGCCCAGCTCTTTGGCCTTGGCTTCGGAGTAGCCGACGCTGGCCACCTGCGGGTGGCAGTAGGTGCAGCCCGCAATGCTTTCCGGCTTGACGGGATGCGCGTGTTTGCCGCCGATCAGATCAGCCACCATGACACCCTCGTGGGAGGCTTTGTGGGCCAGCCAGGGCGCCCCGGCGATGTCGCCGATGGCATAAAGCCCCTCGACGCCGGTGCGGCAGTACTCGTCCGTGACCACATGGGTGCGGTCGATCTTCACACCCAGCGCTTCCAGGCCCAGGCCCTCGACATTGCCGACGATGCCCACGGCAGAGATCACGGTGTCGAATTCTTCTTTGATGACCTTGCCGCCGGTCTCGATATGGGCCGTCACTTTGCCTTTACCGCGGTCGAGCTGCTTGACCATGGCTTTTTCCATGATCTTCATGCCCTGCTTCTGGAAGGCCTTCTTGGCAAAGGCGGAGATTTCCGCGTCTTCCACCGGCAGCACCCGGTCCATCACTTCCACCACGGTCGTGTCCGCGCCCAGCGTGTTGTAGAAGCTGGCAAACTCAATCCCGATCGCGCCGGAGCCGATGACCAGCAGCTTCTTCGGCATACGAACCGGATCCAGCGCGTGTTTGTAAGTCCAGACCAGATCGCCGTCGGCCTCCAGCCCCGGCAGGGTGCGGGCCCGGGCACCGGTGGCGAGGATGATGTTCTTCGCCGTCAGCTCTTCGCTGCCCTTGTCGGTTTTGACGGACACCTTACCCTTGGCCGGGATGGAGGCTTCACCCATCACCACGGTGACCTTGTTCTTCTTCATCAGGTGGCCAATGCCAGAGGACAGCTGTTTGGCCACCCCGCGCGAGCGTTTCACCACCGCGTCGAGGTCATAGCCGATGTTATCCGCCTTCAGGCCGAATTCCTTGGCGCGGTGCATCAGGTGGAACACTTCCGACGAGCGCAAGAGCGCCTTGGTCGGGATGCAGCCCCAGTTCAGGCAGATGCCGCCCAGGTGCTCGCGCTCGACGATTGCCACCTTCAGCCCCAGCTGCGCGCCGCGGATGGCTGCCACATAGCCGCCGGGACCGGCACCGATTACAATCAGATCAAAGGATTTAGCGGCCATGACGTCTCCCCGGCGCTCTGGTTTCCAAAAACTAGTTTACCGTTAAACTAATTTTCGATTCCGCGCAATCACGGATCACCGCGGCATAACAGCCATGCAAATTCCGGGAGGCTGGCGGAAAATATTCCTTAGGTTTTTGACACTAATCTGTTTCCATTCCGCCCGCAGCTTAAGGCTGCAGGCAAAAAGATTGAAGACTGGAGGCCCTGGCATGGGAAAAATTATCGCCGATCTGCTGAAGGCACTGCTGAATGCCACTTTGCTGCTGCTGGCGGCCTGCCTGTTTCTTGGCTGGCTGGTAATGGGGAAAGTGGAAGCTGTGACCGAACGGGTGACCGATGCAGTGGCAGAGGTGACGCCGGTGAAAACCAGGGTGGAAGCGCTGCGCGCAGAAATTGCCGGTCTGCGCAGCGACCTGAGAGACGGCGTGCTGCCGCCTGCCCCGCAGCTTGACGGCATCGAAACCAAGCTGGAGATCATTGAAGCGGAGCTAAGCGCCCTGCGGGCCCTGCCCGCGGCCCTGGTGCAGCAGGCGGCGGAAAGCGCCGCGGCAGAGCTGACCGGCCAGATTGTGCGGCTGACCCGCTGCGAGGCCGCAGGGCTGGACATCGCCCCCGCCCCGGCAGAGACCGCCAGCGGCAGCTGACGGTCAAGGATTTCAGCCTGCGGCCTGAAGCAGGCGCACGGTTTCGCCGTAACCGCCTGCGGCAACGTAGTCGCCCTCCACAGATGTGGTGCGCCGCTCCAGAGCCTCATTGCGGTAGGGGAAGCGGCCGAACTGGCGGATCACCTCGCGATGGGCGCGCGCATGCAGCAGGTTGCCGGCCCCGTGCTCTGGCATCCGGGTCATCATCAGGCGCACGCAGCGCTCCTGATCCGACAGGCTCTCGGAATGCATCAGCGGCAGGTAGAAGAACTGGCGCTGCGGCTCTGCCGTGCGCAGGTCCCATTTGCGCGGGATTGCGCTTTTGGCGGCGGCCAGCGCCAGCTTGTCGGTGGCAAAAGACTTGCCTGAGCCGCGGAACATATTGCGCGGGAACTGATCTGTCAGGATGATATAGGCCAGCGCGCCCGTGGCGCAGGTCCGCCACCTCGCATACTGGCCTTTCGAGGCCGCCTCCCAGGCGGCACCGAAACGCGCAACGATGCGGCTGTCCAGATCCGTGTCCGCGATGTACCAGCCCTTGGGTCCGACTTCTTCAAGCCAGAACTCCAACACCTCATAGGGGCTTACCATGAGTCTTACTCCAACTGTTTCCTGCCCCGATCTCAGCCGGTTTTACATTTCTATTACAAGCGCCCAGATGTCACGATTTACAACAAGACCGGCGCAGTTCTGTAATCTTCCTCACAACTGACGCCGATCCGAAACAAATTACCCGGCCGCGGCCTCCTGTTCCTCCTGCTCGGCTTCAATCTCCGCTTCGATGGTGACCTCCTGGGCGAACTCAACCGCAATGGGCGAGGAGGTCGGGTAGACCGTGGCAAAGGTACCTGTATCTTCGACCGGAACCGCCGGGCGCTGGGTCATCCGGTAGAGTGCATAAACGCCCAATACCACCAGAAGCACAGCCATGAAGAGGAAGAAACCCTGCGGCCCAAAGACCGCATCTCCCATCATCCAGCCGGTGATCAGCGGCCCGGCGATGGCGCCCAGCCCGTTGATGAAGACCAGCCCGCCGGAGGCGGCCGCCATGTCGTCATGCTCGAGGTAGTCATTGGTATAGGCGATCAGCAGCGAATAGAGCGGGTTGACCAGACCGCCGATAAAAAAGGCCGCGATCAGCAGGTTGGAATAAACACCGCCCAGCATCATCCCCAGCAGCGAAGCCGCCGCACCGCCGCAGGACACGGCCATGATCAGCAGCCGCCGGTCCATCCGGTCCGACATGAAGCCCAGCGGGTATTGCAGGAACACGGCACCGATATAAAAGGTCGCCACAAAGACCGAGATCTGAAAAATGCTCAGCCCGGCAGCCGCGCCGTAGACCGCGCTCATGCCGAATTGCGCCGAGAAGACACCGCCCAGCAGGAACATGCCGACACAGCCCAGCGGCGAGATATTCAGCAGATCCTTCAGGGTCATCGGCTTGGTGCTGTCAAAAGCCGGGGGCGGCGTGATCGACAGCAGAATCGGCGCAAAAGAGACCGAAACCAGCACCGAGGCCACCACAAAGGGCACATAGCCGGCCGGATCACCGATCAGCATCAGGCCCTGGGCGGCAATGATGCCGGTCATCTGCACGATCATATAAAGCGACAGCATCTTGCCGCGGTTCTCATTGTCGGCTGCATTGTTCAGCCAGCTTTCCGCCGTCACATAAACGCCGGAAAAGCAAAAGCCGATGATGATGCGGCCAAGCGACCAGGCATAGGGATCGGTGACCACCGGGTAGAGGATCATCACCGCCGAAACCAGCGAAGCCAGCGCCACAAAGACCCGCACGTGGCCGACCCGCCGGATCATTTCAGAGGCCAGCCGCGAACCGCCCAGGAAGCCGACGAAATAGGCCGACATCACCAGCGACATCTCCAGCGTGGTGAAGCCTTCGATCTCGCCGCGCACGCCCAGCAGCGTGCCCTGCAGACCGTTGCCGATCATCAGGAGGCCAACCCCCAGCAAAAGCGCCCAGGCGCTCGACAAAACCTGAAACATCCCGTGGCTCCTTACAGAACAGACGCGGCCCTGCCGCAAAACCGGGTATCCCCGGACAAGGTTGCAATTTCATGACGGCGCGCGCGGCGGCGCGGCCCGCCAAGGCGGCCCTTGTCTGCGGGATTTAGTGCGGATTCTGTCCGGGGAACGTCTCTATGGGATCAAAAGCGACGCATCGCCGTAAGAAAAGAAACGGTATTCTTCGGTCAGGGCATGGTCATAGACCGCCCGGATCCGGTCCTGCCCCATCAGCGCCGAAACCAGCATCAGCAGGGTGGATTTCGGCAGGTGGAAATTGGTCATCAGCGCATCTGCGGCGTGGAAGGTGAAACCCGGATAGATGAAGATATCCGTCTCGCCCTCCCACGGCTGGCTGGTGCCGCTGCGGGCCGCGCTTTCAATCAGCCGCAGCGCCGTTGTGCCCACCGGGATCACCCGCCCGCCCCCAGCTTTGGTGGCGGCAATCTCGGCTGCGGCCTGT
>CAJXHQ010000337.1 GCA_913054485.1 uncultured Paracoccaceae bacterium | reverse complement strand
CAATCCTAAGAACGTGCCGCCGCGCTACCGCGCGGAGCTGATGAAGCTGATGGCGACTTTTGTCGACAGCGAACTGGCCGGGGCCGCGGGCTTTGCGGATGTGATCAACGCCGCACCGGGCCTGAAGGAGCGGATCGCGGCGGCAAAGATCGTCATGGAAAAGACCGACAATGGCGCCAAAGTGCTGTCGGTGATGGGTGAATTCGGGGCCAATACCGACAAATACGCCACGCATCACCCCTGGACCGCCCGGCTGGAGCGCGCGGCCGATATCGGCCAGCGCCGCAGCGAACAGGACATGCGCCTGGCAGTCTTCAACTACCCGCTTGAAGGCTGGGCCGACTCGGTGGTGATGAACCTCCTGATGGGCCGCGCCGTGGCGGTGCAGCTGGCGGAGCTCTCGCTGGTCTCCTACCAGCCGCTGGCAGAGGCCTTCCGCGCCATCGCGCCGGTGGAAGCGCGCCATGCAGAGCTGGCCGAAGAAGGCCTGGCCAAGCTGGCAGAGGGTGGCGCGGCAGACCTTCAGGCCTCGGTCGACTACTGGTGGCCGCGGGTCGCAGCAAGCTTCGGCTCGGAAACCTCGGGGAAATTCGACGGGCTGAAGGCCATGGGCCTGCGCAAGACCCCGAATGCGGAGCTGAAAATCCGCTGGGCTGCCGAGACCGGTGCGGTGCTGGAAAAGCTGGGCCTGAAGCCCGCCGCCTGACGGCTGCGGGCGGGGGGCTCCCGCCCGTGCCGCAGGCATCAAAGATGCCCTTGCCGGTTGGGCCGCGCGCCGTGCCTGCGGCCCGGCGCTGCCTCCCCTCCCGGCGGCATAGTCGCCTGACGGATAGCGGGACGGGAGTATTTGGGAAAAGATGACGGGGGGTGCCCTAGAATTTCATCTTTCCGGAAATACTCCGGGGGAGCCGCCTGAAAAGGCGGCGGGGGCAGAGCCCCTGCAATTCTGTCAGCCGTGCGCAGTTACTTGGTGAGAGCTGCGGCCGCCTGAGCCGCTGCGCGGATTTCATCGGCGATTTCTTCGGCTTCCTCGGGTTCGAAGTCCATCGGGATCTCTACGCCGTCTGCTTCAATGAAAATGCGGACCATGCCCTGATCGGTGGGGCCGATTTGCATGTTTGCCTCGATGTCACGTTCGCTGTTGATGCCCATTTTGCACTCCTGAAGCGGGATTGGCGGCTGATTGGTGGTGCTAGCGCGGAGGCGCTTGAAAGGCAAGCGGAGCGGCGCAGATCATGGGACATGGACGACATGCGGATACGCCGCTTCGTGCCGGCCGATTCGCAATGGCTGGTGGCGCGGCATCAGGATCTCTTTGCGCTGGAGCAGGGGTTTGATACCTCCTTTGGCCCGGTTTTGGCCGGGGTGCTGCAGCGCTATTGCGAGTCGCGTGATCCGGCCTGCGAATGCGGCTGGGTGGCGGTGGCGGGCCGGCGGCGCATTGGCAGCGCGTTTTGCATCCGCCACGATGCGCGGACCGCCCGGCTGCGGCTGTTTTTTCTGACACCCGAGGCGCGGGGCAGGGGGCTGGGCAAAAGGCTCCTGCGCGAAAGCATGCAGTTTGCCCGCCTTGCCGGATACAGCAGAATGATGCTGAAAACCCATGAAAACAAGGAAAAGTCGGGCTCACTATATGCCGCATTCGGCTGGGAGCAGACCATGTCGCGTCCGGTTCATGCCTATGGTGCGGATTTGCTCGAACAAACTTGGCATGTTATGCTCTAAGCCTCTTGCAATTGGTTTTGGGGTTATATAAATCGCCCTCAGTGCCGCCTTAGCTCAGTAGGTTAGAGCGCCTGATTGTGGATCAGGAGGTCCCCCGTTCGAGCCGGGGAGGTGGTACCACCCTCTCTCTAAATACCGGAATTATGCAAGTCTTCTGTCTGCGCATGGCTTTGTGCCACAGGCAGGCGCCGACCGCAGTTTGCATCGTGTTTGGCGGGGTCAGTCCAGGGTAACGGTCTGGCGCAGGCTGCCTTCAGGCGAATCATAAATCAGGATCTCGTTGCCGCTGACCACGGCGATCCAGCCGGGGCCGAAGGTGACGGCACCGGCCCTGGCGCCCTCGGGCAGGGTGACGTTATCCGGCAAGGCAAGCGAGGGCGCGGGCTGATCCGACGACAAGCGGATGACAAGCAATGTGATCACGGTTACAAGCCCGGCAATCATCACCACGGTCAGCGTGGTCACCAGCCGCCGCAGGAACCTGATCTGCCCCGGCTCCTGAATTTCGGTCTCGGAAGGATCTGTCATGGCCAGCCGCCGTATTGAGTTTGTCATCGCGGAGAACCCGCCCAAGCGGCTTGATAAAGCTCTTGCGCGCGATGTGCCAGAGGAAGCGAACCTGTCGCGCACAAGGCTGGCGCGCCTGATGGAGGCCGGGGGCGTCACAGTGGATGGCGCGCCGGTCAGCGATCCGAAGGCAAAAGTGGCTGAAGGCGCCGCCATCGCCATCACCGTGGAAGAGGCCGAGGAGAGCCATATCGGCCCCGAGGACATTCCGCTTGAGGTGATCTTTGAGGATGATGATCTGATCGTCATCAACAAGCCTGCGGGCATGGTGGTGCATCCAGCCCCTGGTTCGCCTTCGGGCACGCTGGTGAATGCGCTGTTGCATCACTGCGGGGATGACCTGTCCGGTGTGGGCGGGGTGAAACGCCCCGGCATTGTGCATCGGATCGACAAGGAAACCAGCGGCTTGCTGGTGGTCGCGAAATCCGATGCCGCCCACCATGGTCTGGCTGCCCAATTTGAGAAACACACGGTGGAGCGCTACTACCGCGCCATCTGCTACGGGGTGCCGGACGGCAACGATCCGCGTCTGCGCGGCGTCAAGGGCGCAAGTTTCGAGAAGGGCAATATCCTCAAGCTTACTACTCAGCTGGCGCGCCACAGGACCGACCGGCAGCGCCAGGCGGTGCTGTTCCAGGGCGGCAAACATGCGGTGACCCGCGCGCGCATCGTGGAGCCTTTCGGCAGCCCGGAAGTGGCGGCGCTGATCGAATGCTGGCTGGAAACCGGACGGACCCACCAGATCCGTGTGCATATGGCCCATGCAGGCCATTCGCTGATCGGCGACCCCACTTATGGCGGCAAGCGGAAGTTGAACACCAAAGCCCTGTCAGGTCAGGCACTGGCAGCAGTGCGTGACTTTCCGCGTCAGGCGCTGCATGCGGCTGTCCTGGGTTTCACCCATCCGGTCAGCGGTGAAGAGATGCGCTTTGAAGCACCCTTGCCGGACGATATGGAACAGCTGCTGGACTTGCTGCGCCGCCCGGCGGGCTGAGGCGGCAACAATTCGCACATGGCCGTGAGCGCACTGCAACGTGCGGTGCATCAATAATTATTTCGTGCAAAACTGATTGCGTCCACTTGCAAGGGCGCAAGTGCTTACCCATATGCCTTTATGTTAAGTCCTTAAACATTAACGGGAGGGACATGTTTCATGGCGAATTACGCAAATCTGCCCGCACCTACTCCTGAAGGCGGCCTGAACCGCTATATGCAGGAGATCCGCAAGTTTCCGCTTCTGGAACCGGAAGAGGAATACATGCTGGCCAAGGCGTGGACAGAGAAAGAGGATTCCGGCGCCGCACACAGGCTGGTGACATCGCACCTGCGCCTGGCGGCCAAGATCGCCATGGGATACCGCGGCTACGGGCTGCCGCAGGCGGAGGTTATTTCCGAAGCCAATGTCGGCCTGATGCAGGCGGTGAAGCGGTTCGATCCAGAAAAAGGTTTCCGCCTGTCGACCTATGCCATGTGGTGGATCCGTGCCTCGATCCAGGAATACATCCTGCGGTCCTGGTCGCTGGTGAAACTGGGCACCACCTCGGCGCAGAAGAAACTGTTCTTCAACCTGCGTAAGGTGAAGTCCCGCATCGGCGCGCTGGAAGATGGCGATCTGCGGCCCGAAAACGTGCAGCGGATTGCCACCGACCTTGGTGTGACCGAGGAGGAAGTGATCTCGATGAACCGGCGCATGTCGGGGGGCGATGCCTCGCTGAATGCCACCGTCGGCTCCGAAGGCGAGGGCACGATGCAATGGCAGGACTGGCTGGAAGACGAGGACGCCGACCAGGCAGGCGACTACGAGGCAAAGGATGAGCTGGACGCGCGGCGCGAGCTGCTGGCGGAGGCGCTGACAGTGCTGAATGACCGCGAAAAGGACATCCTGACCCAGCGCCGTCTGATGGATCAGGCCGTGACGCTGGAAGAGCTCAGCGGCCAGTACAATGTCAGCCGCGAGCGCATCCGCCAGATCGAGGTGCGCGCCTTCGAGAAACTGCAAAAGAAGATGCGTGAGCTTGCGGGCGAAAAGGGCATGCTGGCGCAGGCCTGAACCACCCACCAAACACAGAAACGGAAAAGGCGGTGCTATGGGCACCGCCTTTCTTCTTGCTGGCTGCAGCCATGGGTCTCGCCGGCGCGCGGCTTCGGGTCTGGCGTCGGGCTGGGCCGGCGGTTCGCATATGCTCGCCGTATTGCCGGCTGACCAGCGCGTGACGCGCGGCTGGCGTTTGCTGGCGGATCTTTCGGGCTGGATCTCCGTTTGGCCGGCGCGTGGCTGGCGGGCAGAAG
>CAJXHQ010000336.1 GCA_913054485.1 uncultured Paracoccaceae bacterium | reverse complement strand
ATGATCGGCTCGTCCGACATGCGCCACAGCATCTGCAGCTGGTTTTCGGTTACGGCCGTGCCCAAAGGAGCCACCGAGGACGGAAAACCCGCTTCGGCCAGGGCGATCACATCCATATAGCCCTCGCCGACAATCAGCGGCGTGCCGCGCCCCGCAGCAGAACGCGCAGGCCCGTGGTTGAACAGGCTGCGCCCCTTGTCGAACAGTTCGGTCTCGGGCGAGTTCAGGTATTTGGCATTGTCATTGGGGTCCATCGCACGGCCGCCAAAGGCGATCGCACGGCCCCGCGCATCGCGGATCGGGAACATGATCCGGTTGCGGAAGGTGTCATAGGGCTTCTTGCCCTTATTCGAGGGCTTGGCCAGCCCTGCCCCGAGGATCAGGTCTTCACCCACGTTCTTGCCGCGCAAATGATCCCACAGCGCCTGCCAGCCGTCAGGGGCAAAGCCGATTTCCCAGCGCTCCAGCGCCTCGGCGGTCAACCCGCGTTTCGCCAGATAAGCCCGCGCGCCGGTGGCGGCATTGGTCTTCAGCTGCAGGCGGAAGAACTGCACCGCCTGTTCCATTACTTCGGCCAGCTGGCCGCGGCGGTCCTGTTTTTCCTGCGCGCGCGGGTCGCGCTTGGGCATTTCCATCCCGGCTTCGGTGGCCATGATCTCCACCGCCTCCATGAAACCGACGTTTTCGGTTTCCTGGATGAATTTCAGCGCATCGCCCTTCGCCTGACAGCCGAAGCAGTAGTAGAATCCCTTGCGGTCATCGACATGGAAAGACGCGGTTTTTTCATGGTGGAAGGGGCATGGCGCCCACATGTCACCCTTGCCGGGAACCGACTTGCGCTGGTCCCACATGACCTTGCGGCCCACAACATCAGTAATGCTGACGCGGGTACGCAGTTCATCCAAGAATCCGGGGGGCAGTGCCATTCAGCTAATCTGACAGGAATCGCGCGTAAGGAAAAGAGCAAGGGCGCCGGCTTTACGGAACCTTAGCCCTTGATCTGTGCCAGGCAGAGCTCTTTCCAGGCTTCCGAAAGGTCTTCATTGCGGATGATCTTCATCTTCTGCTCATAGACCCAAGGGGTCACCAGCGGGATGGCGGCGCTGTAGTTTTCGGGCCATTCCGGATCTGTGGCCGCGATGGCCTCCGGCACGTCACGCTCTTTCACGCGGTCTTTGCGCGCCTGCTGCACAGCTGCAACGATTTCGGCCTGGTAGCCGCAGCTCTGTTCCGGCGAGTCCGCCGCCATCAGCGGGGTGGCAGCAAGAGAGGCAATCAGGGCAAGGCGCAGTTTCATCAGGCGACTCATAAGGTTGGCGCGCAGCTTATCCGCGCGCGGCAACCGCTTCCATCGCTGTTTTCAGATCATGCACCAAAGTCTTCGCCATCGAGCGGAAAACCATCACCATGAAAGCGTCATCGCCCGTCTTGGTGATGGACCCCATCATATGCGCCTCCTCGCTGCGCGCCGTATGGCCGCGCTTGAATTGGGACGCACGCAGATCCAGCGGAGTCAGCCGCGCCAGCACCTCTTCCGCCTGTTCGCCCTCCAGCCGCACCACGGCCCAGCCGTCGCTCTGATCCGTGAGAGCAGCATGGCCGGCAAGGCTTGCATCCGCTTCAGCCCCGATCAGCAAAGCCATGTCGCGTCCGAACCAGATGACCCGGCTGCCCGCCTTGCCGGTTGCGCGCCCGGCGGCCGGGAAGGCCATGCCATGGGCGGCCTGCAAAGCTTCGCTCAAGGCTTCAGACTGACCTTTGAACGGCGCAATTGCGGTCATTGCTGCCGGGGTCTCTTCCATCAGGCTCATGCCGCCGATGGTCAGCGGCAGCAGCCCATCACATGGGGATTTTGCAATCAGGTCAGCCACGCAGACGCCCTCCTTCGGGATCAAAGAACACCGGGTTCACCACTTCGCAGACCGCGTCCAGCCCGCGCATGTGATCGACCAAGCGGATCTTTTCGCCGATCCGTTCAGGGCCGTTCTTCAGGAAGCCCAGCCCGATCATATGGCCCAATGTGGGCGAGAAGCCGGCGGAGGTCACATAGCCCTGGTCATAGACCCGCTCTGCCGGGTCATCCGCATTGAACAGATGCGCCCCGGCGCTGATCTGCTTCACCGCGCCCACCGGCTTCAGCCCCACCAGACGTTCGCGCATCGGATCGGTCAGACCGGGGCGACGGGCCAGCGCCTTGCCGATGAATTCCTTCTTCACCGACAGCATCTTCTCCATGCCAAGGTCATGCATGGTCACGGTGCCGTTGATCTCCGCATGGGTGATAAAGCCCTTCTCGATGCGCAGCACATTCAAGGCTTCCATCCCGTAAAGCCCGCCGCCCAGCCCTTCGGCCCGCGCCGTCAAGGTGCGGAACAGGCTGTCGCCATAGCGCGCAGGCACAGCGATCTCATAGCCTTCCTCGCCGGAGAAGGAGATGCGGAACAGACGCGCGCTGATGCCCATCACTGAGACCTCACCGCAGCCCATGAAGGGAAAGCTCTTGCTGTCGATCTGTTGATCCAAAAGCCCGTTCAACAGCTCGCGGGCCTTGGGCCCGGCCACGGCAAACTGCGCCCACTGTTCAGTGGCCGAGACGATCCGCACGTCCCATTCGGGGCGCAGCACCTGCAGCACAAACTCCAGATGCGACATCACTTGCCCCGCCGCAGCGGTGGTGGTGGTCATCACATAGTGGTTGTCCCCCAGCCGCGCGGTGGTGCCGTCATCCATGATGAAGCCGTCTTCGCGCAGCATCAGCCCGTAGCGCACCCGCCCCAGTTTCAGGGTCGAGAACATGCCGGTATAGACAAAATCCAACAGCTTCGCCGCGTCCCTCCCCTGGATGTCGATCTTGCCCAGGGTCGAGACGTCGCAAACCCTCACCGCCTCGCGCACCAAAGTGACTTCGCGGTCGCAGGACTGCCGCCAGGTGCTCTCTCCGGGTTTCGGGAAGTAGCCGGCGCGGTACCACAAGCCCACTTCCAGCTGCTGCGCGCCGCGCTCTTCGGCCACGCCATGCGACGTCAGGAAGCGCTGCGGCTTGAAACCCATATCCGTGGCCCCCGCGCCCATCGACCCGATGGAGACGGGCGAGAAGGGCGGACGGAAGGTGGTCGTCCCGGTCTCAGGGATCCCGCGGCCCGTCGCATCGGCCAGCACGGCAAGTGCCGCCACGTTGGAGTTCTTGCCCTGATCGGTCGCCATACCTTGCGTGGTGTAGCGCTTCATATGCTCGACCGAGCGGAAATTCTCCGTCGCGGCCTGCTGCACATCCTTCACCGAGACATCGTTCTGGAAATCCAGCCAGGCGCGCCCCTTGCCCGGCACTGTCCAAAGCGCGGTCACCCGGTAGGGATCATCCTGCGCCTCGGGAATGTCCGCCTCTGGCACCTTAATCCGCAAGTCAGCCAAAACGGACTGCGCCGCGTCCGCCCCTTCGCGCAGCGCGCCCGCGGTCGAAAATGTACCATTGCAGGCCCCGGCATACGTCATGCCCGGTATCATGCCCGCAACCGGCAGGAAGGCGGCGCGTTCCCGGTCCCACTGAGGACGCGCATTCTGATGGCAGGCCAGATGCAGCGAGGGATTCCAGCCCCCCGACATGGCCAGACAATCGGTCTGGATCTTCTCCTCGCCATTGACAGAGCGTACGGTGATATTCTCCAGCCGCTTGCGGCCCGAAGCGTTGCTGACGTGGGCGCCCTTGATCACTTTGAACAGATCCGACTCCGGCGCGTCATGGCGGCTGTCGATCAGCGCCCCCACATGCACGCCGGCCTCTGCCAGATCACGTGCGGTGCGATGGGCATCGTCGTTATTGGCAAAGACGGTGATATTCTCCCCCGGCGCAACGCCCCAGCGGTTCAGATAAGCGCGCACCGCGCCTGCTGTCATGATGCCGGGCCGGTCATTGTTGCGGAAAGCCACCGGGCGCTCAATCGCACCTGCGGCCAGCACCGCGCGTTTGGCAGCAATCCGCCAGAAGCACTCCCGCGGCAGCCCGGTTTTACGCGGACGGTGGTGCCCGACTTTTTCCAGCGCCGCATAGGTGCCCTGATCATAAGCCCCGGCCACGGAAGTGCGCGGCATCAGGCGCACGTTGTCCATCGCCTCAAGCTCTGCGACCACACCCTCGGCCCAGACATGCCCCGGCATCCCGTCCACATCCTCAACCTCGGACAGCAGCCGCCCGCCCATGCGGGCATCTTCCTCGGCCAGGATCACATCCGCCCCGGCGCGCGCCGCCGTCAGCGCCGTCATCAGCCCGGCCGGTCCGGATCCGATCACCAGCAGGTCACAATGGGCATAGGCCTTCTCATATGTGTCCGGGTCTGCCGCGCCCGACAGCGCGCCAAGTCCCGCCGCGCGGCGGATCATCGGCTCATACAGCTTCTCCCAGAAGGCAGCCGGCCACATGAAGGTTTTGTAGTAAAACCCGGCCCCCAAAAAGGGTGCCGCCAGATCATTCACCGCCATCACGTCATGCTCAACCGCGGGCCAGCAGTTCTGGCTACGCGCCTCCAGCCCGTCGAACAGCTCCTGCACGGTGGCGTGCGTATTGGGATCCTGCGCGGCACCCGTAC
>CAJXHQ010000335.1 GCA_913054485.1 uncultured Paracoccaceae bacterium | reverse complement strand
CAAGGCCTTCGCCCATGTCGTGCAGCAGCAGGTCGGAATAGGGCCAGATCAGCTGGAAGCTCTGCTCGGGGCGGTCCGCCAGCCGGTGGGTGACATATTTCGGCACGTGGCAGGCGGGGCAGCCGGCCTGATAGAAGACCTCCTTGCCGCGCAGCACTTCCGGTGCGTCCGGATCGC
The DNA here is from genome assembly GCA_913054485.1 of uncultured Paracoccaceae bacterium. Classification (GTDB taxonomy): domain Bacteria; phylum Pseudomonadota; class Alphaproteobacteria; order Rhodobacterales; family Rhodobacteraceae; genus FREY01. Next base: position 4,416 of record CAJXHQ010000335.1, on the reverse strand, counting down.
GGCGCGCGGGCACGGCGAGGTTGCGGCTGTAGAAGGTGACGAGATCCATGTTGGGCCCGTCGATCTCGGTGCCGCGCGCATCGCCGTCGCCGTGGGGGGCATCCTGGCAGGCGGTCTGCAGATCGGTGCAATCGCCCCAGGCAGCGGGATAGAGCGGGGAGGAGATGCCGATATCGCCGGAAAACGCCGCCTGCGACTGCTCGTTCACGGTAGGCATGCCCGCCTTCAGCCCAAAGCGGCCCAGCATCACCTGATCGTATTCGCGCGACCAGACCATATTGGCGCGGCCCGAAATACCATCGCCATCCGCGTCAGCCTCATCCGCATGGGCAAGGATATCGGCGGCGGGGATCGCCTCCAGCAGGCCAAGACCGGTCATTGGCGGCGCCACGCGGGGCGACAGCATGGCACCTTCACCAAGCGGGCCGTAGCCGAGATTGGCCGCCTCATACACAGGCTTGCGCAATTGCGCGGTCGCGCCGCCGGCCAGGGCGGCTTCGATGTCTTCGTAGGTCACTTGCAGGCTGTATTCCGGCGCGATGCCGGGGGGCGAAAGATCCTGCATCTGACTGCCGTAGGCAGGATGCGGCGCGGTGCCTATATAGTCCGTCACCGCTGCCAGCTCCTCCGGCACCGGGCCGGGAACCGAGACGCGCAGGAACATGGAGACTGCACTGTCGTGCGGGCTTTGCGGCACATGCCCGCGCCCGTCCTTCACGTGGCAGCGCTGGCAGGAGCGCGCATTGTGCAGCGGCCCCAGCCCGTCAGAGGCGCGGGTGGAGGCGGGGGAGAACACCCAGAGCTTCTTGAACAGCCCGTTGCCCAGTTTGAACTCCAGCTCCTGTTCAAAGGTGATGTTGGCGGAATGCTGCGAGAACGCCTCGTCATCCTTGCGGGCCCGCACGGTGGCGGCACCTGCCGGGCGCTCCTCGAAAGCCTCAGGGGCAGTGAACTCCGTGGCGGGGGCAGTCACCGTGCGGATGCGTGCGGCCTCGGCCTCGGTACGGGGAATGATCTGGAGGTGGGGATCGCCCAGCGGGATGCCGTCGTGATCGACCGCAAAGGCAGGGGAGGCCGCCGTCAGGGCGGCGGCCAGGGCCGATTTAATCGTCGCCTTCGTCAATCGTGTAGGCGTTGAGCTGTTCATAATTCTGGGAACCAATCCGGTCGTAAAGTTCGAGCTGCGTCTCCAGGAAATCGATATGGCCTTCTTCATCGCTCATCAATTTCTCAAACAGCGCCATGGTGACATAGTCGCCGGCCTCCTTGCAGACATCGCGGGCTTCCTTGTAGAGCGCGCGGGCGTCCAGTTCGGCGGCGAGATCGCATTCGAGGGTTTCTTTCGGGGTCTGGCCGATGCGCAGCGGGTCAAGCTTTTGCAGGTTCGGGTGGCCTTCCAGGAAGATGATCCGCTCGATGAGGCTGTCGGCATGCTCCATCTCCTCGATGCTTTCTTCGCGGCTTTTCTTGGCCATATGGCCGAGGCCCCAGTCGTCCTGCAGCCGGTAATGAAGCCAGTACTGGCTGACCGCTGTCAGCTCATGGCGCAGTGCTTTGTTGAGATAGTCGATTACCTTGGGGTCGCCCTTCATGGGTGCTCTCCTGAACTATACCTGAACGCAATCCGCGCACAGCCGCGGGTACCTTCAGGTTAGTGTTCGAGCGCATCGTGTCGAGAAAGAGCGGCATGCAGCCGCCGCAGTCGGCCGCCTTGCCAAGCGCGTGATAGATCTTGCCGGGCGTAATAATCGTTTCAGGATCAGCACTTCGCATCCAATCCATGGCGGCATGGATCTCGTGGTCGGAAATATGCATGCAGTGGCAGACGATCATCTTCTTGCTTCCGTGCGGGCCGTGCAATGACCCGGTGATTCCGTAAGGATATCTATCTGACAGTTTCCCTTGGGTATCAAGGATATATTCTGACTGAATCACTAAGGATTTGATCCGGCTCAATATTCTTTACCGTCCGGCTGGAAACCGCCAAGAAAAACGGGCCGTGCTGAGCACGGCCCGCAGTCATCCGGTTCAGCCGGGGACGCCCGGCAAAACCGAGGGAATTGGCGCGGGCCAAATGGTGTGATAGCCTGCGGGTCCGGCAATCTTCTTATTCGAAGACGGCCGAGGGGTTATCGAGCGAGTCTGAGCCTTCCACGGCCACGCCGTCCACCTTAAGGGCCGCAACGACGCGCTCGATGGATTTGGTCTGATCGACCAGCCCGTTGACGCCGCCCATGATCAGGGTCTCGCCGCCAGCGTTGCCGGCTTCCAGCATCTGATCGTAGGAGAAACCTGCCTCGGCGGCGGTCTTGATGCGGCCGAGCGCCAGCATAGTGTCAGCCAGTTTGGTGCGCATTTCGGCGTCCAGCGTCGGGTCCACCGACATCACCATTTCCGACAGCGATGCGCCGGAGATGATCTCGCCGTTTACGCGGACATATTCGCCGAGGTAGACGTTCTGCACGCCCAGCCCGTCGTAGTAGTGGCTGTTGTGGGTGTTGTCGGAGAAGCAGTCATGCTCCTCTTCGGGGTCGTTCAGCATCAGGCCGAGGCGCATGCGCTCGCCTGCCTGCTCACCGTAAGACAGCGAGCCCATGCCGGTCAGCATTGCGGTGATGCCTGCGTCCTCATCCGCGAGCAGGGTGCCGCGCGCTTCGCCGCCGGTCGCCCATTGTGCAGTGATCCATTCCAGGTCCGAAATCAGCAGCTCGGTCGCGGCTTTCAGATATTCGCCGCGGCGGCCGCAGTTGCCGTTTGTGCAGTCGTCACCTGCCGCATAGTCGGTCCAGGAACGGTCGCCCGCGCCGTGACCGGTGCCGTTCAGGTCCTGACCCCAGAGCAGGAATTCGATGGCGTGATAGCCGGTGGCCACATTGGCCTCGACACCGTCTGCCTCGTGCAGGGTTTCTTCCAGCAGGGCCGGGGTGAGGGCGCCTGCGTCGATCGACTTGCCCGACAGCTCGAACACCGGGTTGGCGATCACGTTCAGCACAGCGGCGGCGTTTTCGTCTGTGGGGCCGCCATAGGCCGCGTCCACATAGTCGATCAGCCCTTCGTCCAGCGGCCAGGCGTTCACCTTGCCTTCCCAGTCGTCGACGATGGCGTTGCCGAAGCGGAAGACTTCGGACTGCTGGTAGGGGACACGGGCGGCCAGCCAGGCGCTGCGCGCCGCGGTCAGCGCTTCGGCGGAGGGGTTTGCCACCAGCGCATCGACGGCGGTCTGCAGGGTCTGTGCAGTGGCCAGGCTGTCGGCGTATTTTGCCTCGGCAATATTGGCATAGTTGCCCAGCACGGCGGCCTTGTCGGCGGCCAGGGCCGGCACGGCGATCAGCGCTGCCGCTGTAGTGCTGGAAAGAATGAGAGTCTTCATAACGTTATGTCCCAAGTTTTCTTGTTCTAGTGTAGTGTGGCAGTTGCGTCCCGGCGCTGCTGCAGCGGCATCTGATGCACCGTTGCCTGCTTCAGCGCCTGGCCGAATTCCGTGGCCGCTGACATCAGCCCGGGGGCCATCTGCGGCGCGACGATCAGGGTTGCCATCATCATCGCATCGGCGTGGTCGCCCTCGGCGGCGCAGGCAATGAAATTGGCAAATACATTCTCGTCCGCGCCCTGGCAGTCGCACTGCAGCCCGTGGCGCACCAGCGGGCGGCGGACGTGGCTGAGGCACAGCTGGCAGAGCTGCCCGAAGTGTTTCACGGCGTCTTCGGCGCCCTCGCTGCCCAGAGTGGCGCTCAGCTGCGCCTGCATCCGGCGTCGGGCCTCCGGGCCGGAGAACCAATGACGCAGGCACAAGACGGCCTCGGCCTCCAGCGCCGGGAGAGTGGCGAGGCTGCCGACGGTGGCCCCGCCGCGGGAGAGGGCGGTGCTTCTCATTTGGTCAGGATCAGCTTTCCGGCGCGGGTAATGCGCAGCGAATAGATCTGGCCGTTCAGCAGGATACGCGCCTGCACGCCGCCTCGGGTCAGGTCCTCGGCGTGGTAGGTCGGGAAGATTTCGGTGGCCTGAGTCATTTCGGGGCCGGCTTGCTGGTTCATGGTTGTTGCCCTTGTTTCCAGATCCGCCCTGTCCAGAAGCCAGTCCAGACATTCACCGCCGAAGGCGCCGGTTTCATCCGCGGTCAGCTGGCTGCCGTGCAGCAGGTGGTCCTGCTGCCAGCAGCGCATCGTGCGGTCGCGTCCGGTGTCATTTCTGTGCGGCATCATGGCGAAATTTACTGTTGCTCTCACGTCGGGCTGGCCCGGAACCGGGGTGGCTGGAGTGCGCATAACCTGATTCATTTGCTCAGGTTTGTCAATCCGAGTTTTTTAGTCAGATAATTCGCCGCAGGCCGCGCCGGTGCTGGGGTGAAAGGGGAACAAAGGGGCTTTGTTGCACAAAACGTTTGAATGTCGGATTTCCCCTTTCCCTTGATGGATT
>CAJXHQ010000334.1 GCA_913054485.1 uncultured Paracoccaceae bacterium | reverse complement strand
GTGATGCGGCCGTCACGCAGGATGAGATCGGGTGCGGTCATGGTCTGGCTCCAGGCGAGGTGCGGGCGGGCGGGCGGCAGCAAGGGCGGTTGCGGCTCCGGGACCAGCAAGCAGGTTGCGGCGGCGGGTGGGCATGGTCGGTCTTGCAAATAGTTAGGGCCTGCCGGGCACAATCAAGGAGGGCGGGGGGGGCTCCGGCAGGCAGCTGGGCTTGGTCCGGCGGATTAAGCCGGGACCGGTGCCAGCGTTTCTCCGTCATGAGTGGTGCGGCTTGGAGCCTTGTGCACCATGGTGTAGGCGTAATCGACTCCCATGCCGTAGGCGCCGGAGTGTTCCTGAACCAGCGCGATGGTGGCGTCGTAAGTGTCTTTGCGGGCCCAATCGCGCTGCCATTCCAGCAGCACCTGCTGCCAGGTCACCGGCACCACGCCAGCCTGCACCATACGGTCCATGGCGTATTTATGCGCCTCGGCAGTGGTGCCGCCGGAGGCATCGGCAACCATGTAGATCTCGTAGTCGGTGTCATTCATTGCCGAAAGGGCAAACGTCAGGTTGCAGACCTCGGTCCACAGGCCGGAAACGACGATTTTCTTACGGCCTTCAGCAGCTCCCTTGGCAAGCGCATCACGCACCTTCTGGTCGTCCCAGGAGTTCATCGACGTGCGCTCCAGCAGGGGCGTTTCCGGGAAAACGTCCAGCAGTTCAGGATATGTGTGACCCGAGAAGCTTTCGGTCTCAACGGTGGTGATAGTTGTCGGAATGTCGAAGATCCTGGCGGCCTTGGCCAGCCCGACGGTGTTGTTCTTCAGCGCTTGGCGGTCAATCGACTGCACACCGAAGGCCATTTGCGGCTGATGGTCGATAAAGATCAGCTGGCTGTTCTGCGGGGTGAGGACTTCAAGCTTGGACATGGGTTGCTCCATTGTTTGAATTGCGGCGTGATGCCGAACGGATTTTCAGAATTTCCAGCCGATCGCGTGGTCAACCGAGACCTTGCCGCCGCCGCGGATCGCGATGGCCAAGGCCACGACACCCCAGAGAAGCGGGTATTCGAAGCCCCCGTCGGTCCAGAAAAAACCGTTTCCGAGGTGAACTGCGAAAGCGGCGTAGGCCATCAAAGCGACGACAGCCGCCGCCGAAAAGCGGCTCATCAGTCCGAGCGCCAAGAACAGGCCGCCAATAAATTCGGTCAGCCCGGCTGCACCGGCGAACAGAATGCCCGGCGCAAGTCCCAGAGCCTCTTCGAAGAACTGTCCGGTTCCATTCAGCCCGTAGCCGCCGAACCAGCCGAAGAGTTTTTGCGCGCCATGCGGCACCAGAGTCAGGCCAGCTGCGACCCGGATCAGAGTCCAGGACAGGCTGTCGGCATCGGCCAGCACATCGTTACGTGCCGGAGTGGTGTTTATGGTGGTGTTGGTCATGATGAGTTTCCTTTCTTAAGACCGCAACGAGTGCGGCGGGAGGGGCGCTATTCGCCGTGGCTCAGGCTTTGTCCGTAGGAGCAGAGTCCTTGTGTTCAGCCACGGCGAAGGATTTCAGGTGAAAGGCGTGCGCGACGGGCCGGGATTGGCCGCGCAGCCATTGGACGGCAGCCTCGCCGGCCAGCATGCCCAGCAATCCAAGCAGAGCGATGATTGGCGGCGCAGGCGAGCGCACGGCGATGAGGCCGTAAATCGCGCCGATGGCCAGTCCGGCAGCGAGCGACGCGAGATAGGGTTGCCAGGTCATGCCGCACCTTCAAGAGCCGGAGCCCTGAGGAAGTCCGCCAGCGCTTCGATCTCGCTCTGCCGCAGCTCGTGGCCGCCGCCGTGGACTTCGGTGCGCACTTCGGCGCCTTGGTCTTTAAACCACCCGAACAAGGCCTGGCTTTGCGGCCATGGGCAAATCGGGTCACGCTTCCCGGCGGTGATCAGCACCTGATGGCCTTTCAGCTCCGGAGCGGGGTCCGGCTGCCACGGGATAAGCGGATGCAGCAGTCCGGCACGGTCAAACAGGCCGGGTTGCGCCATGACCGCGGACGCCAGGATATTCGCGCCATTGGAATAGCCGAAGCCGTAAACCGGCGCGTCCGGATGCCCATCTTTGTGGGCTGCAACGAAGGCTGCCATAGCCTTGGTCGCGCGGCCGAGGTCCGCCATGTCATAGACGCCTTCGCCGGTGCGGCGGAAGAAGCGGGCCGCGCCCATTTCCGATACGTCCCCGCGGGGGGAGATGATGGCCGCATCCGGCAAGATCTGTTCGGCGAGGTCAAAGAACTGGTTCTCGTCTCCGCCGGTGCCGTGAAAGGCAAAGACCAACGGGGCACCAGCTTTGCCGGATTTGATCAGCGCGTGATAGTTGTCTCTGGACATGCTGGCACCTCAGGCCGCGACCGGCGGCAGAAGCTGCTCGATCTTCTGGCGGTAGGGTTCGTACCGGGCGGGCAGTTTCAGGGCCTCGCCCAGGTGTGCGGTGTCTTCATCGCGGTTGAACCCCGGTTCATTGGTGGCGATCTCGAACAGCACGCCACCGGGGGCGCGGAAGTAGATGGCGTGGAAGTAGTCGCGGTCGATTACCGGGGTTACCTGGTAGCCGGTGTCCATCAGCGCCTTGCGCACCTTGTCCTGGATGGCCCGGTTTTCCACGGCGAAGGCGATGTGATGCACCGAGCCTGCGCCCTCACCCGCCACAGGGGCATTGGGCAATTCCTCTAGGTCGATGGTATCAGCTGCATTGCCGTCTGCGACAACGTAACGGGTCAGCCCATGGCCGCCTTCGGCCTTTTCGTAGCCCATGAATTCAAGCAGTTCTCCTGTGGCCGCGGCGTTGCGCAGGCGGAAACGGGCGCCGTGAAACCCGAGGATCCCGGTATCTTCGGGAACATCTGCCCCGGTCCACGGCGTGCGGCCGCGAAGGTCGCTTTCCACCAGGGCAAAGCTGTCGCCGTCGGGCCCGTCGAAGGTGAGACGGTTTTCTCCGAACGCCATGGACTGCTCCAGGCCTTTGACGCCAAAGGTGGACAGGCGGTCCTTCCAATAGGAGAGGGACTCCTTCGGAACCGCGAACTCGGTTATGCCGACCTCGCCGATGCCGCGGGTTCCGCGGGGCATGCGGCCGAACGGGAAATAGGTCATGACCGAACCCGGCGTGCCGGCCTCGTCGCCGTAGTAAAGGTGGTAGAACTCCGGCGCGTCAAAGTTCACCGTCTTTTTGACCCGGCGCAGGCCGAGAACGTTGGTGAAGAAGCTATTGTTTTCGTTGGCGTCTGCAGCCATCGAGGTGATGTGGTGCAGGCCCAGGATGTCCTTGATCATTGTCTCTCTCCAGCGCGTATCTTGCGTTGAGACAAAGATAAGTCAGGGATGGGACTTTAAGAACAGTAACGTTATTGCATTTACTGTTATAGGAAGTGCAATAATGAAGCATGCAGGATATGAAGCCGATCCGAGTCTTTCTTGAAGTCGCCGCTCTGCGCAGTTTTGCGGCGGCGGCCCGCAGTCTGCGAATGACACCGGCCACAGTCACCCGCACTGTAGCGAGATTGGAAGAAGACCTCGGCCACCAGCTCTTGCTGCGAACGACACGTCAGGTTTCACTCACGTCGACCGGCGCCCTGGTCGCCGCACGTTACCGTACCATTATCGAAGACTTTGACCGGGTGACCCGGGAACTGGAACAGGCAACCCAGCCGCACCGTGGCAGCTTGTCGATCAATGCGCCGATGTCCTTTGGTATGCGGCTGATGCCAGGGCTAATTGACAGCTTCCGGCTGGCCTATCCAAACATTGCCTTGAACGTCAGTCTGGAAGACCAACTGATCGACATTGTCGATGAAGGCGCGGATTTGGCGATACGGATATCGTCTCCGCCCACAGACCGCTCCACGATATGGCGGAAAATCTGCGAGGTTCCCCGCATGGCGGTTGCAGCCCCGCGTCTGTTTGACCGCTGCAGCCGGCCGCGGACCCCTGAGGATCTGGATCGCAACCACTGCCTGTCTTACTCCTCGCGCGAAACGCCCGAGACCTGGCGCTTCAGCAAAGGCCCGCTGAAACGCACAGTGACTTCCGGCAGTTCGGTCATCTCGAACAACGGAGATTTCCTGTATGAATTGGCGCTTGCAGGGGCTGGAATCGCCGTTCTGCCGGAATTCATCGTTCAAGAAGGACTGCGGGACGGGCGGGTCCAACAGGTGCTGCCGGATTGGGAAACCGCAACGCTTTGGCTTTCGCTTTACTATCCGCCTTACGAAGCCCTGCCGCCGCTGGTCGCAACCTTCACTGACTATTTTGAGGCCTACTTGAAGGATGTCGATGGCTTCAGGTTCATTGCTAAGCCAGCGGACAAGCCCGCCGCAGGACATTGAAACGATGAAACTCCGGCAAGCCTATCGCCGTATCTGGTCTTTTGATGCTGCACAATGCGATGGGCAAGTGCTTCGAACTGGGCAACACCAAGGGCTCTGAACCGCTGTGCCGCGGGATTATCACGCGGGGTGCTGGATGCCAGCACCCCAAGCATTCTAACCGGGTGGCCAATTTCCAGTGACAATGCTTCGATGTTGTCAACGGCGGAGCAAAATCCTCCCACTGGGCGGAGTAAAAGTCGGCCAGCCCGGGC
>CAJXHQ010000333.1 GCA_913054485.1 uncultured Paracoccaceae bacterium | reverse complement strand
CGTCAACCCGGTCAACGTCTGGGACCGCGACGACCCGGTGTGGGAAGATGCCCGCCAGCAGGCCGCAGCCGATGGTGTCGACCTGGAAGACGGCGCGGAAGAGCCGATCCGGGATGGCAACAAGGTCCGTGTCTACATGACCAGCCAGGCGCCGAACTTCTCGATGGAGAAGTTCACCGTCAAGCAGGGCGACGAGGTGACCGTCTATGTGACCAACCTCGACGATGTGGACGATGTGACCCACGGCTTCTGCATGGCGAACTTCGGTGTCGCGATGGAGATCGGCCCGATGGCGACCGCCTCGGTCACCTTTGTTGCTGAACGTCCCGGCGTGCACTGGTTCTACTGCCAGTGGTTCTGCCACGCGCTCCACATGGAGATGCGCGGCCGGATGCTTGTTGAGCCGCGCGGAGCCTGAAGAACATGCGCTGGCTCCTGCTGATAACCGCCTTCCTCTCCTCTCCTGCCCTTGCAGCCGAGTGGACCGTGGAACCGCGTGCAGGGGCCATTACTGAAACACTGGCCCCGGCCGCCGGATGGCGACACCCTGCTGCTGCGGCCCGGAACCTACCATGAGAGCATTGTGCTGGACCGCCCCGTCACCCTCGACGGCGGCGGCGCAGCCATCATTGACGGCGGTGCTGAGGGCACGGTTGTCACCATCACCGGCGATGATGTCACCGTGACGGGACTGACCGTCACCGGGTCGGGCTCCGATCACGAGGAGATCGACAGCGGCATCAAGATGACCAAGACCGCCCGCAACCCGCAAGTGCTGGACAACCGCGTGCTGGGCAACCTCTACGGCATCGAAATCCACGGCGCCAAGAACGCGCTGGTGGCAGGCAATACGGTAGAGGGCCGCCAGGACCGCCACATGAACGCCCGCGGCAACGGCATTTACCTGTGGAATGCGCCGGGTGCGGTTGTGGAAGACAACACCGTGCGCTGGGGCCGGGACGGGATCTTCGTCAACAGTTCCAAGAAAAACATCTTCCGCAACAACACCTTCCGCGACCTGCGCTTTGCCGTCCACTACATGTATGCGGACAACTCCGAGGTCTCGGGCAATGTCTCGATCGGCAACCACCTCGGCTATGCGGTGATGTTTTCGACCCGCGTGAAAATCACGGGAAATGTCTCCCTGAACGACCGCGATCACGGCGTCATGCTGAACTATGCCAACAAGAGCATCATCACCGGCAATGTGATCAAGAACACCAAGGGGAAGTGCACCTTCCTCTACAATTCCCACAAGAACGACTTCAGCGGCAACTGGTTCGAAGGCTGCGGCATCGGCATCCACTTCACCGCAGGCAGCGGTAACAACCGGATGGTCGGCAACGCCTTTGTCGCGAACCGCACGCAGGTCAAATATATCTCCACCAAATGGGTCGAGTGGTCCGAAGAGGGCACCGGCAACTACTGGAGCGACTTTGCCGCCTATGACGTCGATGGCGATGGCATCGCCGATACCCCTTACCGGCCCAATGACAGCATGGACCACGTCTTGTGGACGCAGCCTGCTGCAAAAATGCTCCTGGGCTCCCCCGCTGTGCAGCTTGTGCGCTGGTCGCAGGCGTCTTTCCCGGCCTTGCTGCCGGGCGGCGTCATGGACAGCCACGCGCTGATGGCCCCGGTTCGCCCGGCGGCAAACGAAAAGGTCCCTCAGGATGGCTGACACCCTGATTGTTGAACACGCAGAAAAATTCCGCGGCAAGGCGCAGGTGCTGGACGATATCTGCCTCTCCATCGCGCCCGGTGAACGGGTGGCTCTGCTGGGCCACAACGGCGCTGGCAAATCCACCCTGATCAAGTCGATCCTGGGCCTGACGCCCATTCGCGGCGGCAAGATCAGCATCTGCGGCGCAGCGCCCGGTTCAGCCGCCGCCCGCGCCGCCACCGCGTTCCTTCCAGAAGCGGTCAGCTTCCACCCCGCCCTGACGGGCCGCGAACAGCTGGCCCAATTCGCCCGCCTCTCCGGCGCCCGCGCCGATGTGCCGGCCCTTCTGGAGCGCGTCGGCCTGTCGGACGCGCTGGACCGCCGCATCGGCACCTATTCCAAGGGCATGCGGCAGCGCTTAGGCCTTGCTCAGGTTCTGCTTGGCCAGCCGAAACTGGCGCTCTTGGACGAACCCACCAGCGGGCTTGACCCGATCTCGCGCCAGGATCTCTATGCCATCATTGACGAGCTGGCAGCCCAAGGCACCGCCGTGCTGATCGCCAGCCACGCCCTGACCGAGGTGGAGGCCCGGACCGACCGGATCGCCATCATGCGCAAGGGTGTGAAAGTGGCCGATGGCACGCTGGCGGCGCTCTCTGCCGAGGCCGCCCTGCTGACCAGCATCCGGATCACCGCCCGCGCCGGCGAAGCCGACCGGATCGCCGCGCAAGTGGGCGGCACCCGCCTCAACGGCGTTTCGGTGGAAATCCACTGCGATGCCGCCGCCAAAATGGAGGCGCTCCGCCATGTCGCCGCTCTTGGTGACGCGGTGGCCGATGTCTTGATGACGCCACCGCGGCTGGAAGATCTCTACCGCCACTACGCCAAGGAGGGTTCGGCGTGATCTCCCGTATCTCCGCCATCGCTTCGACCGAGCTGCGCATCCTGCGCCGCAACCTCTGGCTGTTCATGGCGACGCTGATCATGGTGCTGTTTGCCCTGGCGCTGACCTTTGCAGGCTCGGCCCCCACCGGCACGCTGGGCGTCGATATGCTGACCGTTCCGGTGGCCTCGATGACCACCCTCAGCGTCTACCTCGCACCGCTGCTGGCGCTGATGATGTCCTTTGATGCCATCTCAGGCGACCGCGACCGGGGCAGCTTGGCGCTGCTTCTGACCTACCCGGCCGGGCGCGGAGAGATTCTGCTCGGCAAATTCACCGCTCATATAGCGGCACTTGGCTTTGCCATGACCGTGGGGTTCGGCACCGCCGGCGCGCTGGCGGCGTTTTCCGGCGGCGCATCCGCCGAAAGCCTCGCCGCGCTGGCACTATTGATTGCCACCTCCATCGTTCTGGGCGCGGTGTTCCTTGGCCTTGGCTACATGGTGTCCGGTTTTGCCCGCAGTTCCACCGCTGCGGCCGGCATGTCGGCCGGGCTCTGGCTGATCTTTGTGGTGCTCTACGATCTGGGCCTCCTGGGAGCCGTGGTGATGGACGACGGCGGCACCTTCACGCAGAACATCTTCCCCTGGGTGATGGTCGCCAATCCCGCGGATGCCTTCCGGGTCTGGAATATCGCCGCCTCCGAGGCCGTGGCGGTCACCAGCGGAATGGCCGGGGCTGCAAGCGCCCTGCCCGCCTGGGCCGCGCCCGCCTCGCTGCTCTTGTGGCCGCTGGCCGCGCTGCTGCTGGCCCGCGCCACTTTCGGGAGGGTTGAACCATGAGACTTCTGCCGCTTCTGCTGATCCCGCTGGCGCTGACCGCCTGCAAAGAAGAACAGGCCAAGGCCCCGCCGCCGCCGGTCGACCTGACAACCGAGGCGCTCAGCTACTTCTGCCAGATGAACATCGCCGAACACGGCGGCCCCAAGGCCCAGGTGCATCTGGAGGGCTTTCCTGCGCCGATTTTCTTTGCCCAGGTGCGCGACATGGTGGCCTACGTGAAAGGCCCTGAACGCGATGCGGAGATCACCGCGATCTATGTCAGCGACATGGGCGCGGCGGCAAGCTGGCGTTATCCCGGCCAGGACAATTGGATCCCTGCCGAAGACGCGCAGTTCATTGTCGGGGCCGGCGTGGCTGGCGGCATGGGCGCGCCCGAGATCGTACCCTTCGCTGTGGCCGCCGAGGCGCAGCCCTTCATCGACCGGTACGGCGGCAGCCTGATGTCCCTTGCCGATATCCCCGAGGATACCGTGCTCGGCCCCTTTGATTTGTCACAAGTTCTGGATACCCCGTCATGACCCGCCTCAACCGCCGCCGCTTCCTGACCATCTCTGCCGCGGCCTGCGCGCTGCCTGCTTCGGCTTCGGCGCCCGCTGCCCGCTGGCGCGGCTCTGCGCTTGGTGCGCCCGCCTCGCTCACCGTTGCCGGGATAAGCGATGCCGAGGCCGCGCCGCTCTTCTCAGCGGTCGAGGCCGAGCTGACGCGGCTCGAGAATATCTTCAGCCTTTACCGTCCGCTGTCCGAGATCAGCCGCCTGAACGCCGCAGGCCGACTGGCCGCCCCCGCGCCAGAGATGCTGCAGGTGCTGACCCTTTGTTCCAAGCTGCATGACGCCACCAGCGGGGCCTTCGACCCCACGGTGCAAAGCCTCTGGGACGGTCAGCGCAAGGCGGCTGGCTGGCACTCTGTGCAGGTCTCGCCGGCTGAGATCCTGCTGCCGGGCCCCGACGCGGCGCTGACTCTCAACGGCATCGCCCAAGGCGCGGTGACCGACCGTATCGCTGCATTTCTGCGCAGCCACGGCCTGCGCAACCTGCTAGTCGATATCGGAGAGGTTGCGGCCCTTGGAACCCGGACCGACGGCACGGCCTGGCAGGCCGGCATCGCCAGCCCGGACGGAAGAGTGGTGCAGCGGCTGACCCTGTCCGACAGGGCGCTGGCGACCTCCGCGCCTTTTGCGCCGCTCTACACCGGACAGAATAGAGAGGCCCACATCCTGCCGCCGGATAACAGCCACAGGCTGCAGCAGAAGCTGATCTCT
>CAJXHQ010000332.1 GCA_913054485.1 uncultured Paracoccaceae bacterium | reverse complement strand
TCGTCCAGATGGGTAAAGGCAACCTCACCGGTGGTGCCGTGCGGCACGTTGACCGACAGGCCGGTGCCTTCGGGCAGCAGCGGGCCGCCGTTCGCCGAGGCGATCAGATCGGCGATCAGGTCGACGGTGAAAGCCGCGCCGGTGTCGTAGGTGTCCTGGGACATCTCGAAGCTGTGGTCCAGCCCGCCGGACACGGCGATGGCCGGAACGCCGCCCAGGATGGCGGTGACGGCGGCAGACACGGTGCCCGAGGAAATCGCGGTCTTGCCGACGTTCTCACCCGAGTTGATGCCGGAGACCACCAGGTCGGGGGTGCCGTCATAGAGGGTCTTCAGGCCCACTTCGGTGACGATCACCGGGGTGGAGTCGACGGAGTATCCGCCGTCAATGGCATTGACATCGATGACCTGGAACAGGCTGGGCACATCCAGGTTGGTGCCTTGGCCGGACTGCTGCTCGGCAGGGGCGATGATAGTCACGTTGTGGCCCGCATCGATCAGCGCAGCGGCCATGGTCTGGATGCCGGCGGCGTCATAGCCGTCGTCGTTGACCAGCATGATGTTCAGCGCCTCGGCAGCCTGATCCACGTCGGTGTGGCTCAGATCGTCCAGGCGCTCTTCCAGCTGGGCACGCACCTCTTCCGGAGCAGACCAGTCGCCGTCCATTGGCGAAATGGTGGCATAGCCCTGGTCGATCCAGACGGTTTCGGAATCGTCCTGGCCGGTCGGGGTGGCGCCGGTGAAGCTGAACAGAACGTCATCGCTGTTCGGGTCCAGCTGAGGAAAGTCGAATTCAAAGGCGTTGGTGCCGGTGACCGACGTATAGGCCACGTCTTCACCATTCCAGCCTTCCGGAACGTTGATGTTCAGGGCGGTGCCTTCCGGCAGCATGTCAAGACCAAGCGCTTTGCGCAGAGCCAGGTCGGTCACGACGGAACCGGTCAGCTTGGCGGCGGCTTCATAGTTGGCGGCAGCCTGATCCGGATCGTCAGAGACGTTGGCTGAGATGGCAATGGAGGGCACGCCGCGCAGCAGCGCGGTCACGGCAGCAGAGACGGTGCCGGAGTTGTTGGCGATCTCGCCCAGGTTGGCGCCTTCGTTGATGCCCGAGATAACCAGGTCAGGCGTGTTGCCTTCCATCAGGTAGTCCAGGCCTGCCGTCACGGTGGTCACCGGGGTGCCGTCCACGTGGAAGTCGCCGGGGCGGAATTCGGTGATGGTCACCGGCTGGAAGATCTTGTCTGCGTCCAGCGAGGTGCCCTTGCCGGACTGCGGTCCGGCCGGCGCAACAACGGTCACGCTGTGGCCAAGTGCCAGCAGCTGATCGCGCATCGCTTCGATGCCTTCGGAATCATAGCCGTCGTCGTTGACCAGCAAAATATTCAGCGGCTCGGTCAGGCCGGACAGCTGCGATTGATCAAATGGTGCATTATTGGTCATGGGAATACCCTGGTCGGTTTTGTTTCTGACGGCGGGGTAGGGGCCCTGTGTAACGGATTAACGAAGCGGAATTCATTTTCATAAAACTGTTAAGGACCGCCGGGTGTGCAACCCCGGGCATGATCTGTTGCGGAGTGCCGCTGTGTTCTGCCATGCGCGCTGTCTGAAAAAGCTGGTCGCTGCCGGTGCTGAATGCGGGTAGAGAGGGGGCATGGATATGAGCTCGACCTTTGAAATCTTTCTGGCCGCCCCTCCCGGCCTGGAACCCGTTCTGCTGGACGAAACCCGCGAGGCTGGCTTTGCCGGCGCCAAGGCGGTGCCTGGCGGAGTCGAATTTGACGGCGGCTGGCCGGATGTCTGGCGTGCCAATCTCGAACTCCGCGGCGCCAGCCGGGTGCTTGCCCGGATTGGCAGTTTCCGCGCCTTCCACCTGGCCCAGCTGGACAAGCGGGCCCGCAAGTTTCCCTGGGGGGACGTGCTGCGCCCGGATGTTCCGGTAAAGGTCGAAGCGGTTTGCCGGAAGTCCAAGATCTACCACGCAGGCGCGGCAGCCCAGCGGATCGAACGGGCGATCGAGGAAACCCTTGGCGCACCTTCGGGCGGTGCGGGGGCGCTGAAGCTGATGGTACGGATCGAGGACAATCTGGTGACCTTCAGCCTCGATACCTCGGGCGACCTGCTGCACAAGCGCGGACATAAGGAAGCCGTCGGCAAGGCACCGATGCGCGAGACCCTGGCATCGCTGTTTCTGCGGCAAGCCGGATACAGGGGCACGGAACCGGTTGCCGACCCGATGTGCGGCTCTGGCACCTTCGTGATCGAGGCCGCAGAAATGGCGCTGGGCCTGCAGGCCGGCCGCGCGCGGCGCTTTGCCTTCGAACAGTTTGCCGGCTACGACCCCGAGGCCTTTGCGGCCCTGCGCCGCAGCGGGCCGGAGCGCGATACCACTCACTGCTTTCAGGGCTCAGACCGCAATGCCGGGGCGGTTGAGATGGCCACAGCCAATGCGGACCGTGCAGCAGTGGATGGCTGCACCCGGTTTCTGCAGGCTGCGGCCGGCGATTTCACCCCGCCGCCGGGCGCGCCCGGGCTGGTGATGGTGAACCCGCCTTATGGCGCACGGATCGGCAACAAGAAGCTTCTCTATGCCCTGCATGGCTCTTTGGGGCAGGTGCTGATGGAACGTTGCAGCGGCTGGCGCGTCGGTATCGTGACTTCAGAAGGCGGGCTGTCGCGGGCCACGGGGCTTCCGTTTCTGCCGCCCGGTCCGCCGGTGCCGCATGGCGGGCTGAAAGTCCGGCTTTATCAGACAGCGCCGCTGCGCTGACCTCTGGCACAGCCGCAGCGCAGAATAGAAAAACGGGCGGCCCTCCCCCCAGGTCCGCCCGTTTTCTGCACGGAAGCCGTTTCCCCCGTCACGGCTTCCGCTCAACGGTCTGCTTGGATCAATTAAAACAGACCGTCGTCCTAAAGACTTGCTGCCCCCATTCCCACCAAGTCATCCAAATCGTCTCCTGCGAAAGGATCTGGGGCCGCTTTGCTGCGAATTCAGGAACGGGCAATCGCCAATTCCGGCCCTCTATGGATCTGGATACATTCAAGCAGCCCGAATGGTTTCGGCGCAAACTTTTCCCCAATTTACGGTTAATTTTAGGGATTCTGTTAAGGAGGTGGAAACAATCCCGGCACGGATTGGGGATTGGCGCCTTGCTCGTGTTGGGGAAGGATCTTCCAAGTCCCTCTTTGGTTGCGGCTGCCATCTCCTTGCTGTCCTGAAAATGCCAGAATCAGAGACCATGACCTTTGCGGGAAACAACGCTACAAGCGCTCAGTTCGCGGAGCAGAACATTGGCTAGCAGTAAGAAGAATCAGGCACGGATCCGGCAGATCGTCCGCAGCGCGGAAGGCTTTTTCAGTCAGGAGGTCGAGCGGGTCAGCGCGCCTGGCGGAGAGGGCCGGTCTTCTTTCCGGCTGCATTTTGAAGACCGCGATGTCATTGCCACGCTGCGGCCGAACTTCCGCCGGACCCAGCTGGAGGCGCATGTCCTGCAGGAACTGGGGGCCTATTCGCAGGACCTGCCGCGGCTGCTGGGGATCGATGGAGTGATCATGTTCCAGTCCGATGTCGGGCGCCGCCGCCTGAACATCGAGGCTGCGCGCTCGGCGCCCGGGCGGCAGCTGGACCTTGCAGCCGAAGCAGTGGCGGCCCTCTTCCGTATCCACGAAGCCGCGCGCAAAACCGATCTGCACAGGGTGATGCCGCGTCTTGGCGCCAATGACGCCTGGATTACGAATTTCGTGAATGCAGTGGACGTGCTGGAACCCTATTCCAGCGGCATCCCTGCCGCCTTTGACCGCGCTGCCGTTGCTGAGGCCATGCGCCAGCCGGGACGCCAGTTTGTCAAATGGGATTGCCGCTCTGGAAATGCCGCACTTGGCCCGGATGACCGCCTGCGCTGGTTCGATTTTGAATATGCCGGTCTGCGCCATGGGGCAGAGGATTTTGCCTGGCTGATCGGGGATGAGGCCTGGCCAGTGGCGCCGGAACAAATGGCCGACGTAATGATTGATGCATTTGATCCGGCCTGCGGTCATCCGATCGCCGGCTATCTTGAATACATGTCGGTCTATCTCACGCTGCATTCTGTGCAGCGGCTGAAGCTGATCCTGAAGGAGGCCATGACGCGGGGCTGGCTCTGCAAGGAACAGGTGCTCAAGTATGATGATGCCGGTGTGCATCCGGAATTTGCCGCGCAAATCTGCGAGATCGGGCGGTATTATTCCGCCCAATCCCATCTGACTGCCGCTCTTACTCCGCATTTCGAGATGGTCAAAGGCCACTTTGAAGACCTGTCGCACGATGGGGTGCGCAAGTCAGCCTGAGCCGCTGCAGCTTAACCCGCTTGCTGTTGCCAAGCCGCCGTTAACCCGGCCAGCGCCATCGCCCGGCCGTCGTGGGCAGGCGCGGTCAGCCCTTGGGTTTGCAAGGCTGCCGCGTAAAGCGCCGCAAGATCTCCGCCGCCGATCAGGGCCAGGTTCTGGCCGAGCCAATAAGGGCGGGCGGCGGCCAGCTCGGCGCCGATCCAGCCGCCCCAGAGGCGGAGCTTTGCTTCCGCAGGGCCCATCATTCCCAGCTCCAGCGAGGCGTTCAGTTCAGCCTGGCGGGCTGCCAGTTTCTCAGGCCGGGACAGCGTGTCCTGCACCGCGTCTTCC
>CAJXHQ010000331.1 GCA_913054485.1 uncultured Paracoccaceae bacterium | reverse complement strand
GCAGCCATTGGCATGACGCCAGCGCTCGAAATGCACGCCCTTGGGGTTTTCGCGCATGAAGAGGTAATCGTGGAACTCATCATCCGACGAGCCGGGACCGAAGCGCTTCAGATGCGCCTCGCCGCCGGCGGCCAGTTCGGTTTCTTCGGCTTTGACACCGCAGTAGGGGCATTCAAGGATCAGCATGTTATCATCCTTTTGGCGGCAGGCTGGCTGCATTGGCCAGCGACAATTCAATCAGTTTGATGCGCAGGGCATCGTCGTCAAAAGCGGCGTCATCCAGTTCCACCATCCCGCCCATAGGACGGCCGGTGAAGGACAGCGGCTGCGCGCCCAAGGCAAGCGCCTCAGCCTCGCGGTCCTTGCCGGGGCGGAACATCGCGCCGCCCTTGTGAACGCCGCAGACCATATGGCCGTGCAGCAGGAAGCAGAGCCCGCCGAACATCTTCTTTTCCGACAGCCCCGGCTCCACGCCCAGATCGGCGCGCATGACCTCGGCCATGTCTTCGGAATAGGCCATCAGGCGGCCTCCCCTTGACGAAAGCCGGCACCAGTTCCCATGTTGAACCCATGAAGATTCTTTGGATTATTCTTGGCCTGCCCATTCTGGCGGGCATTGTTGTCACCCTGGCGGAACGCAGGCGCAAACGCCGGTTTCTGGAGCATGACCTCAATCAGCAAGGCAAAGGCAGCCCATACCTGGCCGGGGAGCAGGAACGCGCCCGACAGCAGTTTGACAACAAAGGTATATACGGGCCGGACAGGCATTAGTGTGCCACCCCGGCGGCGACGCTTTCGTCGATGAACTTGCCTTCCTTGAAGCGGTCGACCGAGAATTCCTCGGTCAGCGGTGAATGGCCTGTGGCCATCAGTTCTGCCATGGCCCAGCCGGAGCCGGGGATCGCCTTGAAGCCGCCGGTGCCCCAGCCGCAGTTGACGAATGTATTGCCCACCGGTGTTTTCGAGATGATCGGCGAGCGGTCGCCGGTCACATCCACGATACCGCCCCACTGGCGCAGCATCTTCAGGCGCGAGACCATCGGGAAGGTCTCGTTCAACGCCCGCACGGTTTCCTCGATGTGGTGGAAAGAGCCGCGCTGGGTGTAGTTGTTGAACCCGTCGGTGCCGCCGCCGATGACCATCTCGCCCTTGTCGGACTGGGACATGTAGCCATGCACGGTGTTGGCCATCACAACCACATCCATGCAGGGTTTGATCGGCTCTGACACCAGCGCCTGCAGGGCCACAGATTCCATCGGCAGACGGAAGCCTGCCTGCTCGGCCAACACGGAAGCATTGCCAGCCACAACCATGCCCAGCTTGTCGCAGTCGATCGGGCCTTTGGTGGTATCAACACCGGCCACGCGGCCATTGACCACGCGCACGCCCTGCACTTCGCACTGCTGGATGATGTCCATGCCCATGTCGGAGCAGGCACGCGCATAGCCCCAGGCCACGGCATCATGCCGGGCGGTGCCGCCGCGTTCCTGCCACAGCGCACCCAGGACCGGATAGCGGGGGCCGTCCAGGTTGATGATTGGCACAATTTCTTTCACGCGCTCAGGGCTGACGAATTCGGTCGAAACCCCCTGCAGCGCATTGGCATGCGCAGTGCGTTTGTAGCCGCGGATCTCGTGCTGGGTTTGGGCCAGCATCAGCACGCCGCGCGGGCTGAACATAACGTTGTAGTTCAGGTCCTGGCTCATCGTCTCGTAAAGGCTGCGGGCCTTTTCATAGATCGCGGCGGACGGATCCTGCAGGTAGTTCGAGCGGATAATGGTGGTGTTGCGGCCAGTGTTGCCGCCGCCCAGCCAGCCCTTCTCGATCACCGCCACATTGGTGATGCCGAAGTTCTTGCCGAGGTAGTAGGCCGTCGCCAGACCGTGGCCGCCGGCGCCAACGATGATGACATCATAATGGCGCTTGGGCTCGGGGCTGCGCCAGGCGCGCTCCCATCCGGAGTGGTAGCGCAGGGCCTCCCGCGCGACGGCAAAGACTGAATAGCGTTTCATGGGCGAATCCGATCGGTTCGTGGGCAGCCAAGATATGCCCTAAGCATACCGCAGAGCCGGGACGTAATTCGTCGCATTTCTGCACTGTTGCGACATCCCTGCGGCGGCGTTTCGCAGATGGTTTACAGGATATGCCCTTTTTTCCTCTCTTCGCGCAGGATAGACGGGGAGGAACTGCTTCGCGGAGTGCCCATGACTTTCTGGATCGTCACCACCATCCTCGCGCTGGCCCTGGCCGCGCTTCTTGCTATCGCGCTGCTGCGTGCACGCGCGCAGGGCGAACCCGCTGCGGCCTATGACCTGCGCGTCTACCGCCAGCAGCTGCGTGAAGTTGAAAAGGATCTGGCCCGCGGGCTGATTAACAAGGGCGACGCTGACCGCACCCGTACAGAGATATCGCGCCGCATCCTGACCGCGGATGCCGCGTTGCAAGCCCATGACGCAGGCACGGCACAGCCGCGCGGGCTGACACTTGCCATGGCCGGGGTCAGCACGGTTGCCCTCGTCGCCGGTTCGCTGCTGCTCTACATGCAGCTCGGCGCGCCCGGCTACGGCGACCTGCCGCTGGACTACCGCCTTGAAATGGCCCGCGAGGCGGCCGAAGAGCGTCCCAGCCAGGCCGAGGCCGAGGCGCATGTGCCCCCCTCGCCACCCATTGAGGTGGACGAAAGCTATGGTGAGCTGATCGAAAAACTGCGCCAGGCCACAGCGGAACGTGCGGACGACGCCGAGGGCCACGCGCTGCTGGCCCGCCACGAAGCGGCGCTGCGGAATTTCACTGCCGCCTATGAGGCAAAGCTGAAATTCATCGAAATCATGTCTGGCGATGTGGAAGCCTTCGACCACGGCGAAGCGGCAGAGCTGATGATCATGGCCGCCAACGGCTATGTGTCGCCCGAAGCCGAACGGGAGCTGCGGGCAGCGCTCTCCCGCGATCCGGCCCATGGCCCCTCGCGCTATTATTTCGGCGTGATGCTGGAACAGATCGGCCGCCCGGATATGGCCTTCCGGATGTGGCGCGAGACACTGGAGGCCGGCCCCGCCGATGCACCCTGGAATATCGCTATTGCCGAGCAGATCGAAGATGTCGCCTGGCGCGCGGGCATCCAGTACAGCCCCTCCGAAGCCCCGGCCCCGCCGCCGCTCTCCGGCCCTTCGGCCGAAGATATGCAGGCGGCCTCCGAAATGGACGCGGGCGACCGCCAGGAAATGATCCGCGGTATGGTTGAAGGCCTGGCGGGCCGTCTCGCCGAAGAAGGCGGCACCGCTCAGGAATGGGGCCAGCTGATCGGCGCCCTTGCGGTTCTGGGAGAAGCCGAGCGCGCGATGACCATCCACAATGAGGCGCAGGAAAAATTCGCAGCCGATGGGGCCGCGCTGGCCGTGGTCGACGCGGCTGCGCGCCAAGCCGGGATCCTGCAATGATTTTTGATGCTTTCGAAGAGTTTGCCACTGCCCTGCCGCCGATGAACGCGCTGATGGGGCTGGACCTTGGCACCAAGACCATCGGCGTTGCCGTCTCCGACCGCATCGGCGCGGCAGCGACGCCGCTGGAGACCGTGAAGCGCAAGAAGTTTACCCTGGATGCCGCACGGCTGCTGGAGATCATCCAGGAACGCGATATCAGCGGCGTTCTGCTGGGCCTGCCGCGCAACATGGACGGCACCGAGGGGCCGCGCTGCCAGTCGACCCGGGCCTTCGCCCGCAACCTCAGCCGGCTCACGGACCTTCCCATTGGTTTCTGGGACGAGCGGCTGAGCACGGTGGCGGCCGAAAAAGCCCTGCTTGAGGCAGATACGACACGAAAACGCCGCGCAGAGGTTATCGACCACGTGGCCGCGTCATATATTCTTCAGGGAGCGCTAGACCGGATGCGCCATCTGAAGAACGGGTAAGCCATGAGCGACGACGTCTGGAAACGCGATGAGATCCAATCGCCCTGCATCAAGATCTGTGTGATCCATCCGGAGACGCGGCTGTGCACCGGCTGTTCGCGCTCTATCGACGAGATCGGCGGCTGGTCGAAGATGAGCGCCGAAGAGCGCAGCACCATCATGGCCGAACTGCCCACGCGCTCGCCGGTGCCCAAAGGCCGACGCGGCGGGCGTTCGGCGCGGCTGGCACGGTGATCGCAGCTTTCCCGGCGGCAGGGCTTTCCTGAATTGACTTCCTTTGCAGGAAGCCGTTTTTGCGGTCTTCCCTGACGGGAAGACGGGGCCTCCGGCGGGAGTATTTTTGGAAAGATGAAAGCTCAGGGTGCGGTTAGCCAGTCCGGTGCCCAATTTGGCAGCTCGGGGCGGAAATAGGCGATCATCCGGCCTTCGGACGCCGGGGGCGCGGCCCAGGGCGGGACACCGTGCAGGCACAGGCGGTGCATCAGATAGGCCTCTCCCGGCTTTGCATGGACCGTCACCCGCCTGCAGGTTGCAAACACCTCCTTGCGGGCGATGGTGTAGGCTTCTGTCACATCTGCAAGATGCCAGTCTTCCTGCGGCAGCCCATTGAAAACCGTTGCAAAGGCGCGGCGCATCACCTCGTGGCTGCCTTCCCAGACGACCAGCGGCGCGGCGTCCGGCGCAGCCTCGTTCAGCGGCAGGCCCAGCACCCAGGCATGCGGCTCCTCCACCCGGCGGCAGCGATCGGC
>CAJXHQ010000330.1 GCA_913054485.1 uncultured Paracoccaceae bacterium | reverse complement strand
GGGGCTTCCTTGCCGCAGAATTCGATCGCTTCGTAGCCCTGTTCGGCGCAGTGGCGCATCAATTCAACCCGCAAAGCCTCGCCCGGGGAAACGGCTGCGAAGCTTTCGTCGTAGCCGACCTTGATGGACCAGAAGCGGTTGTTCCAGATTGCGGCGTATTCAATGGCAGCGTCTTTGCCGCCGATAGTCAGGAAGCAGAGCCGCAGCTGATCCCTGGCGATCATCCGGCGGCCGAAGGCGCGGAAAAACGCGGCCTGCCGGGCATCCTGCAGCAGCGCCGTACCTGCACGGCCTTTCCAGCCCTTTGCTTCTACAGCGATCACCCGGCCGATCTGACGGTCAAGCTCCGCGGCGTCAGCGGGCGCGCTGATCCCCACGGCAACGGGTCCGGTTTTCTCGGCCTTGCGCCACTTGCGGCGGAAGCGCTGGCGGCGGCTGCGGCTGAACAGTTTCAGCGGGTCGCTCCAGTCTTCTGTCAGCCGAAGGACGGGCAGCGCGCGCTGCGGCAGGCTGCGGGCCAGGGTGATCCCGCGCCAGCGCTGCACATGGCGCAGCCGGCGGGCAAAATCGGCACCGTTGGGATAGTGGCCCAGATCCACCGCAGCGCCAAGCCGGGTAAGGCCGAGGGCCAGCTGGTCCAGGGCGTCGCTGTCCGCCCACATGACCTCGACCGATTCGCCGACATCAATGGCGCCGAGAAGCCGGTAGCCGCCGAAAGGCGAGGACCGGCCGAGCAGCGCCAGCGCGCGCGGGGCCTCTGCCGGGCCGACGATCAGCGCCTTGGTCCGATCCCCATCACCGTAGACTTCGGCGGCAGCCGCCAGCCATTCATGTGTCTGCATCAGGCTGCGCACTGGCAGCCCGCCGTTTTCCCAGACCGCCGCCGGAACAGAGCCGAATTCGGCCAGATAAGCGTTTTGAAACCGTGGCAAGCGAGCCCCCCGTCCGCTGTTACCCCCTATGTCTTTACATCAGGGTAAGCTGCGCGGTCGCGAAGTCCACATTTGCCGGGGTTTCAATTGCATGTCAGCCGAGGGCAGCCGGCACCTCTGGCTGCGGGATGACCACGGGAAGCGCCGGCGTGGTTTCCTGCAGTTTGCGGAACTGGGCGCGTTTGGCCTCCAGCGTCTTTTTGTCTTCGGCGCCGGTGTCGCTGTCGAGATCGGCCAGGCGCTCGTCGGACAGTGGGTCGACGGGTTTGCCATCCAGATGCACCTCGTAGTGCAGGTGCGGGCCGGTGGACATGCCGGTAGAGCCGACCTTGCCGATCTGCGTGTCAGCCTCGACCTTGCTGCCGGTCCTGATGCCGCTGGCAATGGCGCTGAGGTGGGCATAGCGGGTTTTCATTGACCCGCCGTGGGTAATTTCCACCATGATGCCATAGCCGCCCCTGCGGCCTGCGTAGGTGACGGTGCCCGCGGCACTGGCGTTCACGGGCGTGCCGGTGGAGGCAGCGAAATCAACGCCAGCATGCAACCGGCGGGTGCCGAGGATCGGGTGACGGCGCATCCCGAAGCCCGAGGAAATCCGCGCGCCGGTCACCGGCGGGGTGTAGACGCGGACCGCTTCGTCATCATGGAACACGGCCAGGCGGGCAGCGTCTTCGCCGGGCCAGACGGCTTCGAATGTTTCACCGGCTTTGCCGAGCGCGGCATAGGACAGCTCGGCGCTGCCGACGGTCTCACCCGCCGCGTTGACGTCGCGGGTCCAGATCAGCTGCACGGTCTCCCCGCCCTGGATATCACGGCGGAAATCAACTGTGGTTCCGAAGATCCGGTCCAGATCGGCGGCAAAATGCGCCGGGATGCCTGCCTCCTCCAGCGCGGCGTAGACGGAAAGGCCGACTGTGATCTCGCCGGCCTCGGTCAGGGTTTCGGTTTCCGGCTCGATCCGGACGATGTTTTCCGGCTGCTCTGGATCCAGGGTAAGCCGGGCCTGGTTCTTCAGCACGAAGGTGATCGCTTCCGGAGCATCATCCTCGCCAGCGGTGACTTCCATCACCAGCCCGGGCTGGAGGAGGTTGGCGTCCAGTTCCTGCGACAGGCCCTGGGCCACGTCATAGCGTTCCTTTGCGTCCAGCCCGGCCTTTGACAAAAGCCCGTCCAGCGTGCCGCCGCGTTTCAGTTCGAAGCTTTGCACCGCTATCGCGGGCGCGGCGGTTTCCATGCCTGCAAAAGCGGCAGGCGCGGCGGAACCTGCCAATAGCAGGGCGCCCGCAAGTATTTGTTTCATATGTCAGTTGTCTCCGTGCCGGGTGTGCATCCCGCGGCGTTGCAAGGCGCTTGCGCCAAGGCGGGGGATTACACGCAAATCTGCTGGCGGCTACATAGGAGCCTGCAGGGCAGGAGGGTAGAAGGTTTGGAAAGTTTTTAGCTGATGAAAGCGGCGGTCTGCGGCTTTCCGCCGGTTCATAGGCGGCCCGGCAGCGAACTGCCAGGCTGCCGGGCAGTCAGCCTGACGGAGCTCAGCCGACGATCATCTGTTTCATCTGCAGCGCTTCATGCTCCAGCTGGGTGAGGCGGAAGTTCACCACGTCGCCGATAGTGACCATGCCCTTGACCTCTTCGTTTTCGACTACGGGCATGTGGCGGAAGCGGCCCTGGCTCATCCGTTTCAGGACCGAAACCATCGTTTCTGCCGGTTCGCAGACCTCCACCTTCGTGGTCATGTTCTCCTCGACCGTCTGGGGCAGGGTCTGACCCGGCGTTTCGGCCAGTTTGCGCACGATGTCGCGTTCGGACAGGATGCCTTTCAGATTGCCGTCACCGTCCATCACCAACAATGCGCCAACATGTTTGTCGCGCAGCATTTCCACCGCCGCTTTCAGGGTTTCTGACGGCGCGATACCGAAGACTGCGCCGCCCTTGGACGCAAGTAAGGTCGCGACTGTGGGTTCCGCATGGGCAAGATTGCTGCCGGCGGACTGGCTCATGGTCCGCTTCGGCTGATCGCCGCGCTTGGGGGCTTGGTAGGATGTTGGCATTCGGAAAACGCTCCCTGTTGTCTGTGGGGTTCTCTCTGTATGTATGAGCTTAGAGCAGAATCTGCGTTTGGGGAAATTATCTTGCCATCCGACCCGTTTACCTTGACGCCGGCCATTGCCGTCGTGCTGATTTTTGCGGCAGTTCTGGCCGGTAACCGCTATCGCCGGGTGTGGAAAGCGGAAGGGCCGCGCTGGCAGCTGTGGCTGTTCGGGCTGGTCGCCGCCACCTGCCTTCTGACCCTGGCCTTTGTGCCGATGCAGGCGGGCTGAAATGATGACCGGACTGCCCTTACCGCAGATGCTGGAGCGGAACGTGCGCTTTGTGGCGCTGGACGTGGAGACGGCCAATGCGGATGCGGCGTCGATCTGCCAGATCGGGATCGCGCTGGTGGATGCCTCCGGTGCGATGGAGACCTTCAGCTTTTTCATCGACCCAGAGGATGAATTTGCCTCCTTCAACACCCGGCTGCACGGGATCAGCGCCGCTTCCGTGGCGGGCTGTCCGAACTTTCCGATGGTGTTTGAACCGCTGCGTGCCTTCCTGGCCCGCCACCCGCTGGTGCAGCACAGCACCTTCGATGAGCGCGCGATTGCGGCAGCCTGTGCGGCCTACCGCCTGCCCGCGCCTGACTTGCGCTGGCACAACAGCGTGCAGGCGGCGCGCACCGCCTGGCCCGAGCTGCGCGGCAATGGCGGTCATGGCTTGGGCAGTCTGAAAACCCATCTGGGGCTTCAGTTCCAGCACCACGACGCGGCCGAAGACGCCAAGGCGGCGGCGCAGGTGGTGCTGCTGGCGGAACAGAAGACCGGCGCGGATTTCTTTGACGGCTCGCTTCAGAAGGTCCGGGTGACGCCTGGCGCGGCGCCGGTCAAGGCGCGGCAAAGCGGCGGGTATTTCCCGAAATCCGTTGCCCGCGAAGGCAATCCGCGCGGGCGGCTGTTTGGCCATGCCGCCTGTTTCTCAGGGGACCTCACAATCAGCCGCGAAGATGCCGCCCGGATGGCCGCCGAGGCCGGCGTGACCGTGAAGGCCAGCGTCAGCCGCAAAGTGTCCATGCTGGTGGTTGGGCGCTATGCCATGTCCGGCGGCGCGGATGGCTATCTCAGCACCAAACACCGCCGCGCGGTGGAGCTGAAAGAGCAGGGCCATGAGATCCATGTTCTGAGCGAAGACGAATTCCTGGAGATCCTGCGCGGGGCCTGAGCCCCGGCGCAAAAGGGAAGCGGTTTAGCCTTCCGCTTCCATGCGTTCCACCATCTGGCGGGCGCGTTTGCACTGCAGCTTGTCGCGCAGCGGGCTGTCGGGATCCACATCCTTCTTGCAGACCACACATTTGTCAGCACCGGAAATGGCATTCAGCCCGCCGCAGCTGCCTTTGATGGTCTTGCCCATCAGCATGACCCCCAGCGACATGCCCAGCATGACAAGGATCAGAAGGATAAAGGCGAGGATGAACGTGGACATGGGGCGCCCCTCTTACTGGCTGGCCTGAAGGGCCTTGAAATGCGCGTTGGGGGTGGAGGTAAAGCCATCCCCTTCGGAAGTCGAGTCCCGCGTGATGAACAAAACCGCGAGGCCCAGCCGTTCAGAGATCTTCAGACCGCGCTCCTGACCCAGCGCAAGAAGCGCGGTGGCCCAGCCATCGGCCAGCATGGCATTGTCCGCCAGTACAGTC
>CAJXHQ010000329.1 GCA_913054485.1 uncultured Paracoccaceae bacterium | reverse complement strand
AAGGCGTTTCGAAACGCCTTGGATCCGGTTGTTCGCCGGGCAAGAAAAACCGGGCAAGAAAAAAGGGAGGCCGAGGGGGCCTCCCTATAAGGTTCGTCTTCCAGGCTCAGTAGTTTACTGCTCGAGATTTTTTTGCCTGCGGCCTGGAGTACGTCAGGGGGCGAGCGCACCCGCCCCGTGTAAGGTTGGGGAGGCGAACGCCCGCCCCGCCCTGTTTCGTCGGGGGCTGGCCTTTAGGCCCTTGCCCCCTATGCGCACGTAGTGGCGCGGTCCCGTCAGCTGCAGCCGGATGTTCCGCCGCAGGTGTTGCACTTCATGCAGGTGCCGTTGCGCACCAGCGTGTAATTTCCGCATTCGCCGCAGGCCTCGCCCTCGTAGCCCTGCATCTTGGCCTTGGTGCGCGCATCCATGCCGCCGCCGGAGATCACCGGAGTCTCCGCCGTCTCGGGCACCAGCGTCTGCAGCGCTGCAACCGGATCGGTGCCGGTGGCCCCGGCTTCCGCCTGACCGCCCTGCAGCACCACCAGATCCTGCGGCAGGCGCTTGCGCAGATAGCCGGTCGAGGAAATCTGCTTCAGCACTTCCAGCGATTTGGTCGCTGCCGTCTCGCTGATTTCAGAGACGTTGGACACGCCTTCTTCCTCGCCGCGGCCGATGTCGTCGAAGGCCGGGCCTTCGGGCTTCACATGGGCCAGGTCGGTGCGATCCAGGTAGGACACGGCCAGCTCGCGGAACACAAAGTCCAGGATGGAGGTCGCGTTCTTGATGCTGTCGTTGCCCTGAACCATGCCTGCCGGTTCGAACTTGGTGAAGGTGAAGGCGTCGACAAACTCCTCCAGCGGCACGCCGTATTGCAGGCCGACCGACACGGCGATGGCGAAGTTGTTCATCATCGCACGGAAACCCGCACCTTCCTTGTGCATGTCGATGAAGATTTCACCCAGGGTGCCGCCTTCATATTCGCCGGTGCGCAGATAGACCTTGTGGCCGCCCACAACCGCCTTCTGGGTATAGCCCTTGCGGCGGTGCGGCATCTTCTCGCGGTGCGATTTGATGACTTCCTTGACGATCACCTTCTCGACGATCTTCTCGGCCAGCACGACCGCCTTTTCCTGCGGCGCGCCGCTCTCCAGCACTTCTGCCGCCTCGTCGTCATCCTCAACCAGGGCCGCCGCCAGCGGCTGGCTCAGTTTCGAACCATCGCGATACAGCGCATTGGCCTTAATGCCGAGCGACCAGCTGAGCTCATAAGCCTTCTGGCAGTCCTCGATGGTGGCATCGTTGGGCATGTTGATGGTCTTGGAGATCGCGCCCGAGATGAAGCTCTGCGCCGCCGCCATCATGGTGATGTGGCTGTCAACATTCAGGAAGCGCTTGCCCTTCTTGCCGCAGGGGTTGGCGCAGTCGAAGATCGAATAATGCTCTTCCTTCAGATGCGGCGCGCCCTCCAGGGTCATGGTGCCGCAAACGTGGTCATTGGCCGCGTCGATATCTGCCTTGGTAAAGCCGAGGTGGCGCAGCAGATCGAAGGTCGGGTCGTTCAGCTTGGTGGCCGGGATGCCCAGCACGCCGGTGCAGAAATCCTCGCCCAGGGTCCACTGGTTGAACACAAAGCGGATGTCAAAGGCGCTTTCCAGTGCTGCATCCACCTTGGCCAGCTCGTTCGGGCCAAAGCCGTGGCCGGCCAGCGAGGTGTGGTTGATGCCCGGCGCATTGCCGATTGTGCCATGGCCCACCGCGTAGCCGACAATCTCTTCGATCTGAGCCGAGGAATAGCCGAGGCCTTCCAGTGCAGAGGGAACCGAGCGGTTGATGATCTTGAAGTAGCCGCCGCCGGCCAGCTTCTTGAACTTCACCAGCGCGAAGTCCGGCTCGATCCCGGTGGTGTCGCAGTCCATTACCAGGCCGATGGTGCCGGTGGGGGCAATCACGGTGGACTGGGCGTTGCGGTAGCCGTGCTTTTCACCAAGCGACAGCGCCTCGTCCCAGGCCGAGGCCGCCAGATCGGCGAGCCGCGCATCGGGGCAATTGGTGATGTCCAGCGGCACCGGTTTCACAGACAGGTTGTCATACCCTTCCGCATTACCGTGGGCGGCGTTGCGGTGGTTGCGGATGACGCGCAGCATGTGATCTGCGTTGCGCTCGTAGCCCGAGAAGGGCCCCAACTCGCCTGCGATCTCGGCCGAGGTGGTATAGGCCACACCGGTCATGATCGCGGTCAGCGCACCGCACAGGGCACGGCCTTCGTCGCTGTCGTAGCTGTAGCCCATGTTCATCAGCAGCCCGCCGATATTGGCGTAGCCCAGACCCAGGGTGCGGAAGTCATAAGACAGCTGGGCAATTTCCTTCGACGGGAACTGCGCCATGGTGACCGAGATTTCCAGCGTCAGCGTCCACAGGCGGGAGGCGTGCATGTAGTCTTCGGCCTGGAACACACCGTCCTTCAGGAAGGCGAGCAGGTTCATCGAGGCCAGGTTGCAGGCGGTGTCGTCCAGGAACATGTACTCAGAACAGGGGTTCGAGCCGCGGATCTCGCCGTCTTCGGGGCAGGTGTGCCACTCGTTCACGGTGTCATGGTACTGGATGCCCGGATCGGCGCAGGCCCAGGCGGCGTGGCCGACCTTTTCCCACAGATCGCGCGCTTTCACGGTCTTGGAGACCTTGCCGTCGGTGCGGTTGATCAGCTGCCAGTCGGCGTCTTTCTCAACCGCCGTCAGAAAGCCGTTGGTGACGCGGATGGAGTTGTTGGAGTTCTGGCCAGAGACGGACGAATAGGCTTCACTGTCCCAATCGGTGTCATAGACCGGGAATTCAATGCTGGTGTGGCCTTGTTTGGCGTAGTCCAGAACCCGTTTGATATAGGTTTCCGGGATCATCACCTTCTTGGCCTCGCGGATCGCCCCCTTCAAGGCGCCGTTGCTGGCCGGATCATAGGCGTCTGCCTCGGCACCGTCCCAGGTGCGGATCGCCTCAAAAATGCCGTTCAGCATCTTCTCGTGCATTTTGGAGCCGGCCACGATCGAGGCGACCTTCTGCTCTTCCAGCACTTTCCACTCGATGAACTGCTCGATATCGGGGTGATCTGCGTCGACGATCACCATCTTGGCCGCACGCCGTGTGGTGCCGCCGGATTTAATAGCACCCGCAGCCCGGTCGCCGATCTTCAGGAAGCCCATAAGGCCCGAGGACTTGCCGCCGCCTGACAGCGCTTCGCCCTCGCCACGCAGGTGGCTGAAGTTGGTGCCGGTGTCCGAGCCGTATTTGAACAGACGTGCCTCGCGGACCCAGAGGTCCATGATGCCGCCTTCGTTCACGAGGTCATCCTGCACGCCCTGAATGAAGCAGGCGTGCGGCTGCGGGTGCTCATAGGAGCTGCTCGATTTGGTCAGCTTGCCCGTCTTGTAATCTACGTAGTGGTGGCCCTGTGCGGGGCCGTCAATGCCATAGGCCCAGTGCAGGCCGGTGTTGAACCACTGCGGCGAATTTGGTGCCGCGCGCTGGGTCGCCAGCATGTAGCGCATCTCGTCGAAATAGGCGCGGGCGTCGTCTTCATTGGAGAAATAGCCGCCCTTCCAGCCCCAGTAGGTCCAGGCGCCGGCCAGCCGGTCGAAAACCTGCTTGGACGAAGTCTCGCCGCCGGTCTCAACGCTGTCGCCATCCGGAACCGAGCGCCACAGGAAGTCCGGCACGCCCTTTTCCTTCACCTTCTTCAGGCGGGCAGGCACGCCGGCCTTGCGGAAGTATTTCTGCGCGATGACGTCTGACGCGACCTGGCTCCACTCTGCCGGCACCTCGATATTGTCGAGGCGGAAGACAATGGTGCCATCCGGGTTGCGGATCTCCGAGGTTGCAGAGGTGAAGTTAATCTCTGCGTAGGCGTCCTGCCCTGCCTTGGTGAACTTTCTGTCAATTTTCATCGCCGCT
Organism: uncultured Paracoccaceae bacterium; assembly: GCA_913054485.1. Lineage (GTDB taxonomy): Bacteria > Pseudomonadota > Alphaproteobacteria > Rhodobacterales > Rhodobacteraceae > FREY01. The sequence goes on along the minus strand of CAJXHQ010000329.1, from coordinate 741 downwards.
GCCTCTGCCTGTCAGCCCATATCCATTCGCGCCCGCCGGACTGCCCGCACTGTGCCGCTTCGGGATCAAGTCCAAAGGGATCCTGGCCCGCATCCTGTCCGGATGCGGCTGCGGGTAGTTTCCACCCGTTTTCCGTCCCAATGAACTCTAAACCCCGAAACCGACGCAGCTGCCAAAAAATACCATATCTAGTGGCGATGCAGTCGACCTCTACAATCTGGCGTATCCGAGCATATCGGGTCAACGCAATTTTTCCGCCCTGCCGCCAATATTTCCTGTTGACCCTTTGTTAAGCAGACCTAAGCGGAAAACGATCCACGATTCATCCACAGGCCGTTAAGAATTTGCCGCTCCCGCTAGGGTCTTTCGCAGCCCTTGTTTTCTTAGATCGCGTTAAGGTTTGTTACATTACATGCACAGTTGTTAACCCCTCCGGCAGTGGACAAACCGGCCGGGATTTCCCGCTAAAATTTTTTCATTCTTTCACGATGCTCCCCGCCCTGTTGCAACAAAACCGCCGCCCCGCAGGGTGAATCACAGCATCAGAAAGCGTGTGCACAGAATCCATGCGCTCCGCCCCCCAAGATATAGTGGCCGGCCCGAAGGCAGCCGCAGCAGCTTGCCGATGCCTCCCCGGGAGGGAGCGCTTCGGCAGCACTGCTGACTGATGTCTTTTCAGAGAAAACTGGTCGGGACGGCAAGATTCGAACTTGCGACCCCCTGTACCCAAAACAGGTGCGC
>CAJXHQ010000328.1 GCA_913054485.1 uncultured Paracoccaceae bacterium | reverse complement strand
ATGGTCCGATCCCCTATGCCCCCGATGGTCTGCCGCTGATTGGTCCGATGCCCGGTGTCGACAATGCCTTTGAGGCCTGTGTCTTTACCTTCGGTATCGCACAGGGTGGGGGTGCCGGTAAGGTGCTGGCGGAATGGATTGTTGATGGTCAGACCGAATGGGACATGTGGGCCGTCGATCCGCGCCGCTACACCGATTACACCGATCAGGACTACTGCGACCAGAAGGGCATGGAGGTCTACGGCAACGAATACGCCATGCACTTCCCGCAGCACGAATGGCCGGCCGCGCGCGACAAGAAGGTCAGCCCCGTCCATGCCAAGGTGAAGGAACTGGGCGGCCAGATGGGGGCCTACAACGGCTGGGAACGCGCCAACTGGTTCGCCAAGGACGGCGACGACACATCCGAGGAAGCGACGCATACCTGGGGCCGTTCCGGTCCCTGGCAGCAGCGCATCAAGGAAGAATGCGAAGCAGTGCGCGACGGTGTTGGCGTGCTGGACCTGCCGGGTTTCTCGCGCTTCAACCTGGAGGGCGAAGGGGCCGCGGAATTCCTGCGCGGTCTGGTTGCCGGCGGGCTGCCAAAGGTGGGCCGGATGAACCTGGTCTATATTTCCGACAATCGCGGCCGCATCCTGACTGAGATGTCCTGCATCCGTCACGGTGAGGACCACTTCACCATGATCACTGCCGGTTCTGCCCAGTGGCATGACTTCGAAATCCTGCGCAAAGCCCTGCCCGCAGGCCTGTCGCTGAGTGATCACACCACCGAGTACGGCACCATGATCGTCACTGGCCCGAAAGCGCGCGACCTCTTCGCGTCTCTGTCGGATGCGGACCTGTCGCTTGGCTGGCTGACCCATCAGAAGGCAGAGGTGGCGGGCAAGCCTGCCTTCCTCGCCCGCGTCTCCTTTGCCGGGGAACTGGGCTGGGAGGTGCATTGCGCCAACGCGGACCAGCCAGCGATCTACGCGGCCATTCTGGAAGCCGGGGCCACGCCGTTTGGCATGTATGCGCTGAATTCCCTGCGGATTGAGAAGGGCTACCGCACCTGGAAGGGTGATCTGTCGACGGATTACTCGCTGCTCGAAGGTGGTCTGGGCCGGTTTGTCAAACTGGACAAGCCGCAGGACTTCCCCGGCAAAGCCGCGATCCTGAACGAACAGCAGCAAGGCGTGAAGAAAAGCTTTGTGACGCTGGTTGTTGAGGCTGGCGATGCGGACGCGCCCTATATGTCCTGCATCTCGAAAGACGGCGAGATCGTCGGCGAGACCACATCCGGTGACTGGGGCTACCGTATCAACGCCTCCGTTGCGCTGGGCATGGTGCGCGCTGATCTGGCGGTTCCGGGCACCGAGCTGGAGGTGGAAATCTACGGGCAGAAATGCCGCGCCGTGGTGCAGGAAGACAAACCGCTGTGGGATCCCGCAAACGAACGCCTGCGGGCCTGATGAAACCCCGGCCCGCCTGAAATGAAGGAGAGAGAGAGATGATCCCTGACGTGATGAAAGGCGTCTGTCTCACCGCGCATGGCGGGCCGGAGGCGCTGGAATGGCGCGAAGACATCCCTGTTCCGGTGCCCGCACCGGGGCAGGTGCTGGTGCGCGTGGCAGCGGCTGGCGTGAACAACACCGATATCAACACGCGGATCGGCTGGTATTCCTCGGATGTGACCGGGGCGACCGATGATGTGGATCAGGAGGTCGAGGCCGGCGGCCATGCCGGTGCGCTGGTCTTCCCGCGCATTCAAGGCGGCGATCTCTGCGGTTATGTGGCCGCCATCGGCGAGGGCGTCAGCCTGCCGCTGGGTGCCCGCGTCACCGGCCCCATCAACCTGCCCCGCCCGACGCCCGATGCTCCACGCGCCTATATCGCGCTGGGATCCGAAGTGGACGGGGCTTTTGCTCAATACTGCCTGGTCGAGGCGGCGGATATCTACGACGTCAGCGCTTCGCCCCTGAGCGATGTAGAAATTGCCGCCATCCCCTGTGCCTTCGGCACGGCGGAAAACCTGCTGACCCGCGCGGGCGTTGCCGAAGGCCAGCACGTGCTGGTCACCGGGGCCTCGGGCGGTGTCGGACTGGCAGCCGTGCAACTGGCGCATTTGCGCGGTGCCAAGGTGACCGGAGTGACCGCTGCCGCCAAAGCAGAGACCGTCCGCGCCGCCGGGGCGGCAGAAACACTGGACCGGGATGCCATACTGCCCGCTGACACCTATGATGCGGTGATCGACGTGGTTGGCGGGTCGCGCTGGGGCGATCTGATCCGGGCGGTGAGGCCCGGCGGAGCCTATGCCGTCTCCGGCGCCATTGCCGGCCCCATCGTGGAGGCGGACCTGCGCGAAATATACCTGCGCGACATCACCATTCACGGCTGCACCTATCAGCCGCCCGAAGTCTTTCAGCGGCTGGTCAAACTGATGATCGCAGGCCGCCTGAAGCCGCTGATCTCCAAAACCTACCCGCTGCGGGACATCGCGCAGGCGCAGGAGGATTTCATGTCCAAGGCCCTGCCGGGCAAACTGGTCCTGATCCCGCCGGAATAACCGGGACAGGCAGAGAAGGCAGACAGCAGGGAGGCAATAAGAAGGAGGGCGCCATGCGAGCTCAGCAGCCGCACCGGACCGACACCGCAGAGGCGAAGGTCTGGCAGTTCGACATCATCGTAACCGAAGGCTTCGTGCTCGCGGAGCTGTCGGGCATTGTCGAAACCCTGCGCATCGCCAACCGCGTCCTGGCGCAGCCGCCCTTCCGCTGGACTTACCGGTCGCTGAAAGGCGGCCGGGTCGGCTGCCGCGCGGGGCTCAGCGTCGATACCGAGGCCTTTGCTGCGCGGCCCATGGCCGATTACGCCTTCTTCCTCGGCAACACGGACCCGGACTGCGCCGCGCTGGCCCCGGCCCATATGATCAACGCCTATACCCATCGCGGCGCCAGGATCTACCTTCTGGCCGAAGCCGCTAGCCGCTACATCCGCGACCGCGGCGATAAGGCGGGCAATCACACTACCCACTGGGAAAACTCCACCTTCCTGCGCGAGCGCATGGGACTGTTTGATGCCTCCTACGCGCTGGCGACCGAGGACGGGCCGGTGGTGACCTGTGCCGGCATGGGGGCCACAACGGATGTGGCGCTGGCCCTTATCGGGCGGCTGGTCTCTTCCGCCGCGCAGATGACCGTCGCCAATATCCTGCTGCATGAAAACGTGCGCGACGGGTCGTCCTTGCAGCCCTTCTCCGGTGTCAAATCCACCATCACCGGCGACAGCGATCTGGACCACTGCATCCGCATCATGCAGGACAATATCGAAGAACCGGTCCCGATCAGCGAGATCGTCGCGGAATTGGGCATCTCCACCCGCTCGCTGGAGCGGAAATTCAAAGCCTATCTCAGCTCCACGCCCAACACATTTTACCGCGAAATGCGGCTCTCCGAAGCCAATAACCTCCTCTTGAACACCACCCTCAGCGTCCGCGAAATCGGCCTCGCCTGCGGCTTCCCCAGCGGCTTCTCGGGCCTTTACAAGAGTTTCTTTGGCATGACGCCTTTCGCTCTGCGCAAACGGCGGCGGATGGGGGAGCCCGGTGTGCCCTCGCCCTCAGCCAATGGAGAATAGCCCGCACATCCTGACGTTTTTGATGGATTTCCTGTCGCTGGATCATGGCAGGCTGCCCGCAAATCATCGAATCCCGGAGCGTTCAATATGAGTGATCTTCCCACCAAGGCCCGCGTGGTCATCATCGGCGGCGGCGTTGTCGGCTGCTCGGTTGCCTATCACCTGGCCAAACAGGGCTGGAAAGATGTGGTTCTGCTGGAGCGCAAGCAGCTGACCTCTGGCACCACCTGGCATGCGGCGGGCCTGATCGGCCAGCTGCGCTCCAGCGCTAATATGACCAAACTGGCGCGCTACTCGGCGGAACTCTACCTCGGTCTGGAGGCCGAGACCGGCGTTGCCACGGGTATGCGGCAGGTGGGCTCTGTCTCGGTTGCGCTGACCGATGAGCGCCTGGAGGAACTTTACCGCAATGCCGCGATGGCACGCGCCTTTGACGTCCCCGTCGAGGAGCTGTCGCCGGCGGAGGTGAAAGAGCGCTACGGCCATATCAATCTCGACGGCGTCACCGGCGGCGTCTGGCTGCCCACCGACGGGCAGGCGGATCCGGCCAATATCGCCCTGGCGCTGGCCAAGGGCGCGCGCCAGAACGGTGCCATCGTGAAAGAGCGCGTCAAGGTCACCGGCATGACCAAGGCCGGCCGCCGGGTCACCGGCGTCTCCTGGGCCAGCGACGACGGGCAGCAGCAGGGTCATATCGACTGCGACATGATCGTGAACTGTGCGGGCATGTGGGGCCACGAGGTCGGCCGCATGGCCGGAACAAACGTGCCGCTGCACGCGTGCGAGCATTTCTACATCGTGACCGAAGGCATCGAGGGCCTAAGCCAGATGCCGGTTCTGCGGGTGCCGGACGAATGCGCCTATTACAAGGAAGACGCCGGCAAGATCCTGCTCGGCGCGTTCGAGCCCAACGCCAAGCCCTGGGCGATGAATGGCATCCCGGACACGTTTGAATTCGACCAGCTGCCCGAGGATTTCGACCACTTCGAACCTATTCTGGAAAACGCCTGCAACCGGATGCCGATGCTGGCCGAGGCGGGCATCCACACCTTCTTCAACGGGC
>CAJXHQ010000327.1 GCA_913054485.1 uncultured Paracoccaceae bacterium | reverse complement strand
CTGCGGATCCGGAGCGGCAGGTGACAATAACCGCCGGAAACATGGAGGGCCTGAATACCCTGTTTCAGGCCCTCATTGATCCCGGCGACGAGGTGATTGTGACCGATCCCGGATTTGTCTCCCATATCAGTCAGATCCGTTTCAACGGCGGTACGCCGGTCTTCTGGAAGATGGACGAGGCGCGCGGCTGGGCTCTGGACACCGCAAAGCTGGAAGGGCTGATCGGGCCGCGGACCAAGGCGCTAGTGCTGGTCACGCCGTCCAACCCGACCGGCCGCATCCTGTCCGAAGAGACACTGCGCAGGACCGCCGCCATCGCCCGCAAACATGGGCTGCTGATCATTCTGGATGATCCATACAGCCCGTTCACCTACGAGAACCGCAGCCGGTTTTTCAATCTTGCCTCGCTGCCGGAACACGCCGGTCATCTTGTGTACCTGTTTACCTTCTCAAAAGCCTACGCGATGAGCGGCTGGCGGGCCGGTTACATGGTTATGCCCCGGGCCCTGAGACCCGAGATTGTGAAGATTCACGATCTGAACATGATCTGTACCCCTAGGATCTCGCAGAATGCGGCACTGGCAGCACTGCACCAAGGCCCCAAGCATCTGCCGGAGTTTCAGCAGGTCCTCGGCCGGCGGAGGGATCTTATCTGCGCAAGGCTTGACCGGCTGGCGCATGTGTTCACCTATGTGCGCCCCGAGGGGGCATACTATGTATTTCCACGCATTCTGGTTCAGCATCGGAACGCGGTTCAATTTGCAAATGACCTTCTGGATCAGGCGGGAGTTACCGCAACGCCGGGAAGTGCCTTCGGCCCGTCAGGAGAACATCATCTGCGCATGGCGTATTGCGTTGGCGAGGACGTGATCAACAAGGCATTTGACAGAATGGAAGCCCTTTTCGGAACCTGACGGAAGAAGGCATAGAAAGGCCCAAGCACGTCCGTTCTCAAAGCGGGCCTAGCATCTCTTGGCCGGATCAGTGGGCAAGCAGAACAGGAAGACCGGTCTGGTCCATCATCGCCCGGGTTGTGCCGCCAAACACAGCCTCTCTCCAGCGGGAATGGCCATAGGCCCCCATCACCGCCATGTCGGCGCCGGCTTCCCTGGCCCGCTCTAGGATACAACGGCCGATCTCCGCGCCGCCGCTTGGATATTGGGCAAGCGTAACAGGACACCGGTGGTGGCTCAGCCAGGCTGCCAGCCCTGCGCCCGGATCCTCGCCGTTCTGCCCGGCCATGCCTGCCGGATCGAAGCAGCCGATGACAACCTCTTCCGCGGCAAGCAGATAAGGCAGCGCTGCGTGTACCGCGCTTGCTGCGGACTGACCGCCATCCCAGGCGACAAAGATACGGGCGCTGCGGTTCAGTGGATTGCCGTTCAGCATCAGGCCAACCGGGGAATGGAAAAGAACCCCGTGCGCAGCTTCGCCGAAAATGGTCTCGTCGTCTCGAAGGCTCTGGGAAATATGCGCAATGTCGCAGGTCCTGGCCCGATGCGATACGTTATGCTTTACGTCGATGCCGGAACTGATCACTGGCTGAACCTCACCGGATGCTCCGGCCCGGGCAAGCAATGCGCCGGCCTCCTCAGCCCGTGCCTTAATTTCCCTGTGACACGTCTTGACCAGCTCTGACCAGTCTTCCGGGATAGTCATGCTGCCATAAGCCGTGGAGCCGTAGGCGTAGTAAGGGAGTGCCGGTGCCAGATCCAGCATCAGGCAGGTCAGATGCGCGTTCTGTTCGTAGGCGGTCTCGGCAACAGCAAGGATTTCAGCATCACTGGTGTTTTTCCCGATCAAGAAGAGTGACGATTTATGCTCCATGGATGCCTCCGCTTTGAGAGTCCGCAGCGCGGGAGGCGCTGACAGTTCTTTGTTCCAGATTGCCCTATGGCCGCCCGTTCGGACTGACGCGGATCAATAGCGTTGAAAATACTCCGGTTAACCTTGGCGGAGGACAGTTCGGAGCAATCGAAGATGGATTTCAATAACTGCCGTGCCCAACCGGTCACTGCTGCTCAAGGCAGGCCCGGGGCGTTGCAGGAACGGGTCGAATCTCTGCGGGCTTGCGCGCTATGAAAGGGTCTGACCCATGTGCTGGAGCGTAGAAGCCTCTGTTGCGGTGGCCGTTTTCGGAACTGTTGCGACAGCGGCAGCCAGGGCCCGGGGTCAGCCTTTTGCGATCTGGGGAACGCTTGCGTATTTCACCTTCATGGAACTTCTGCAGGTCGCCGGCTACCGGGTGGCGGACGACTGCGGAACAGCCTCCAATTCACGCGTGACACTCTTGTCTTACCTGCACATTGTATTCCAGCCCATCCTTATCAATGCATTTGCCATGGAACTGGTGCCGGAAGCTGTCAAGCTGCGGGTCCGGAAATGGGTTCTGGGGCTGGCGGCCGGGTCTGCCTGCGTCATGCTCGCCCAGCTGATCCAGTGGCCTGCTCTCGGGAATTGCGCTGCCGGATCGCCTCTATGCGCCGAGCATTTATGCACGGTGTCAGGCAATTGGCATATTGCCTGGAACATCCCTTATAACGCGTTGATGGTGCCGCTTGATCAGACTTTGGGAGTGCAGTCGGGCTTCCCCACCTACATGGCCGCGGTGTTTCTGCTTCCACTGGCCTACGGCGCCTGGAGGTTTGTGCTGCTGCACGCGCTCACAGGGCCGGTACTGGCATGGGCGCTGACAAGTGACCCGAATGAAATGCCCGCGGTTTGGTGCCTGTTCTCAGTAGTGATCCTCTGCATCGGTCTGAGCACCAGGCTGCGCGGGCCCATGACTGCCAAGCGATGGTGGGGCGTTGCTGTCTGACACTACTGCTTCGGGCCGGCAACTCCCGGCCAATTATGCCCGCGCAACCACCGGAGCGGCAAATAACTGATAATCGACGAAAGGGTGAAACGCCATGTCAGCCCGCGCGCAGAAGATTGAGCACCATATTGTCGGGAGCGGCATCGCTGGACTGGCAGCGGCCGTCTTTCTTGTCCGCGATGCGGGCGTAGAGGGAAAATGTATCCGCATCTACGAACAGCTCTGTGTTCCGGGCGGGTCTCTCGACGGGGCCGGAAACGCAGAGGAAGGATACCTGATCCGCGGCGGCCGGATGTTCGAGGAACATTTCGCCTGTACTTTTGACCTTCTGGGTACCATCCCGTCTGCGGACGACCCCGGCATCTCCGTTGCCGAGGATATCAAGGCTTTCAACCATATGGTGCCAGGGTCTTCCAATTGCCGCCTTGTGCGCGGCGGCAAACCCGCCGAGGATCGCTACGATCTCACGCTGAGCGTTCATGACATCTTCGATATCAACCTGTTGGTCTTGCGTTCGGAAAGCTCCCTGGGTTCACGGAGAATCGACGATTGGTTCCAGCCGGCCTTTTTTGAGAGCAACTTCTGGCTGATGTGGTCCACGATGTTTTCGTTTCAGCCCTGGCACGCGCTGATCGAGATGCGGCGCTACCTGCGGCGGTTCATACATCTGTTTCCCGGGTTCACCCGACTCGCCGGAATCCTGCGCACACGCTACAATCAATACGATTCCGTGATCGCACCGGTTGTGACATGGCTTCGTGAAAGGGGCGTTCAAATCGCCACTGGCACGCAAGTCGCCGATGTAACGATCAGGGACACGAAAGAAGGCCGTTGTGTCACCGAACTGGTCTTGGGGGACGGCAGTTCAGTACCTGTGTCCGGAGCCGGCCGCGTTTATCTCACCCTTGGTTCCATGACTGATGGATCAGCCGCAGGCTCGAACCACCATGCGCCCTCTTTGGAGGATCGGGAAGGCGGCGCTTGGGCGTTCTGGCGCAGGCTCGCCGCGCAATATGACGGCTTTGGCAACCCCGAGGCGTTCTGCAGAGACACCGGTAAGACTGCGTGGAACTCCTTCACGGTTACCCTGGACGATCCGGCCTTCTTTGAATTCATGGAGGATTTCACCAATAACCGGACCGGAACCGGAGGGCTTGTCACTTTTGCCGACTCCGGCTGGCTTCTCTCCATCGTGCTTTTCCACCAGCCCCATTTCCGGGGTCAGAAACATGGTGCCTATACGTTCTGGGGCTACGGGTTGCGGGATGACTTTACTGGCGATTTTATCAGCAAACCTATGCGGGAGGCGACAGGGGAAGAGATCATCTCCGAACTGTCCGGCCATCTGCGCCTGAACCAGCAGCAGAGGGCATGGTTCAAAGGCGCACGTATCCTGTCCAGCCGGATGCCGTTCATCACCAGTCAGTTCATGCCGCGCCGGCCGGGAGATCGCCCCGATGTGCGGCCCGGCGGAGCGCAGAACTATGCGGTGATCGGGCAGTACTGCGAGTTGCCGCGGGATTGTGTCTTCACCGTTGAGTACTCTGTTCGCTCAGCACGCATTGCCGTGTCAGAGCTGTCGGGCCGGGTAGACCCGCCGCCTCCGGTCGTGCGCACCGACCTCGACCCGGCAGTGCTGGCACGAGCTGCCCGCGCGCTTATGGGAATGTAATCGGATATGGGTCTTGCAACTCACCGGAATACCCGCCCAAGGAACCCCCTTTCCGCTATTAAGCAGCTGTTTTCTCTTCTGCTTGAGGACATTGGTGCCGTGCTGCGAAGAACATCTTTAGATTGTGTAACCTGGACCACCCGGCTGGAGATTTTCCGGGGGTTTTCGGCTCAAGGCGCTTGTCGCGCACCTGA
>CAJXHQ010000326.1 GCA_913054485.1 uncultured Paracoccaceae bacterium | reverse complement strand
GCAGAGCGCGTTCGGCAAACAGCCCCGCCAGCGCCGCGCGCCTCTGTTCCGGGCTCTGATAGGCCGCGGCGCGGGTTCCGGCCCCGCGGGCCCCAAGACGGATGATCTCGGCCATGGTCTCTGCCTCCTGCTGATGGGCGCCGGGTGCCGCGCCTGCGCGCTTAGCTGCCGGACGAGAACATCTGGGTGGCTTCGCCCGCGTCTTTGGTGCCGCAGGCGGCCGGAGCAGAACCGGACGAGAACAGCTGAGTGCCTTCCCCCTCGCCTGCCTGCGCCGAAGGCGCGGAGCCGGAGGAGAACATCTCAACCGCATCGCCGGCCTCTGCTGCCGCGTCCGCACGCGGAGCGGACCCGGAGGAGAACATCTCCACGAGATCGCCCTTCGCGGCATCAGCGGCCATGCGCGGAGCCGAGCCGGACGAGAACATCTCGACCGCATCGCCAGTCAGGCTGGCGCTGGCCGCAGGAGCGGAGCCGGAAGAAAACAGAGCCGTTTCACCGCCACCGTGCAGGCAGGCCTCTGCCGGGGAGGAACCAGACGAAAACAGGCCGGTCTCGCCGCCCTCGAACAGGCTGGCCTCAGCGGTTTTGGTCTCAATGGTGAGGGAAGAGTCTTTGCGCAGTGCAGTCATGGGAAGCTCCACAGTTGTTACTGGTTGATGACCCTTTGACGCTGGCACGGGATTTTCATTCCGCAAACATTAAAACTACTTCGGATTGCAATATATCGACTTTTCCACATCAGCCTCTCATTGCATACCCATGATGGAAATAAGGGGTTTTATTTATTCCACATTCACGATGGGAGTTATCCACAGCGGCAAAGCCGCAAAGCCACAGCAAACAACCAGTAGTTGTTATTGCAGCATTGCAATCCTGCCGGGTACAACCGCACCGAATCACTCCTGCAGCCTGCCCTTGTGCACGGCGCTCTCATGGGCGATAGATCAGGCAAACACCAGCCCAGAGGCTGCGCCGGGGAGAGACGCCATGAAAATCGCCACCTTCAATATCAACGGCATCAAGGCCCGCGCCAATGCGCTGCCGGCCTGGCTGGACGAGGCGCAGCCCGATGTGGTGCTGCTGCAGGAGATCAAATCCGTCGACGAGGCCTTCCCGCGCGAATTGTTTGAGGAGCGCGGCTACAACGTGGAAACCCACGGCCAGAAGAGCTTTAACGGTGTTGCGATCCTGTCCAAGCTGCCGCTGGAGGATGTGACCCGGGGCCTGCCGGGCGATGATGCCGACGAACAGGCCCGCTGGATCGAGGCCACCGTGGTGGGCAAACAGGCGATCCGCCTCTGCGGCCTCTACCTGCCCAATGGCAACCCGGTAGAGCTGCAAGCGGACGGCACGCCGGTGCCGGGCGGCAAATACGCCTATAAACTGGCCTGGATGGAGCGCCTCAAAGCCCGCGCCGAGACGCTTCTGGCCGAGGAAACGCCCTTCCTGATGGCCGGCGACTATAATATCATCCCGCAGGCCGAGGACGCCAAACGTCCGGAGGCCTGGAAGGAAGACGCGCTGCACCGCCCCCAAAGCCGCGCCGCCTATCAGCGGATCCTGAACCTCGGCTTCACCGAGGCTTTCCGCGCCCGCCACCACGGGCCTGGGCATTACTCCTTCTGGGACTATCAGGCCGGCGCCTGGAACCGCGACGATGGCATCCGCATCGACCATTTCCTGCTCAGCCCGCAGGCGGCGGACCTGCTGCTGGACTGCCAGATCGACAAGGACGTGCGTGGCCGCGAAAAACCCTCTGACCACGTTCCGGTCTGGGTCGATCTCGATCTCTGAGCATAGCTGCGGAGCTGCCCTCGCCCGAGTTACCCCAGGCAGGGTGGGATCAGACGCAGGGCGGCGCCGGAGATTTACACTGCTGATACCGGCCCGGTTTGAGCCTCGGGCTCAAGCTGGGCCGGTCACGTCGTGACGGTAGATCCAGTCGAACTGCCCCGCCAGTTTTTGCGGCGCGATACGGCTGCCCAGTTTCAGGATCTGATGCGCCGGCCAGGCCAGCGGCGCACGCAGGTGGTATTTCCAGGCATTGCCATTGGCCGCCCCGATCACCCTCGCGGCGCGGTCCCGGCGGGCTGCCTGATAGGCAGCCAGCCCGTCGCCGATACTGTCCGCCGCAGCAAGGCTTTCGCCCAGAACCCAGGCATCTTCCAAGGCCATATTGGCCCCCTGCGCCATAAAGGGCAGCGTCGGATGCGCCGCATCGCCCAGGATTGCCACCCGGCCCTGGTGCCAGGTCTCGGCCACCGGGTGGCGGAACAGCCCCCAGAGCGAAACCTCGCCGGCCTGTTGCAGCAGCCCGGCCGCGGCGCCGCCGAACATGGAAAATGCCCGGCGCAGATTGTCCGGATCATCCCTGTGATTCCAGCCCTCTGCGGCCCACTCGCGGCGCTCTTGCACCGCCACCAGGTTGACCCGGCTGCCATCCCGCAGCGGATAGGCCACCAGGTGCCGTTTCGGCCCCATGAAGACCTGCGCCTCGGGGCCAAGATCCAAAGTATTCGGAACGGTCGCCCGCCAGGCCACCTGCCCGGTAAAGAACGGCGTATAGGCCCCGTTCAGTGCCTCGCGCGCCTTGGAGTGCAGCCCGTCGGCGCCGATCACAAGATCCGCGGTGCACTGCGCCCCGTTGGCAAGGTGCACCACCGGCTGCGGCCCCGGATCCACCTTGGCCGCCTTCTGCAAGAGCCGCACCTTGATGCCCGCGCTGCGCACCGCGTCAGCCAGGATAGAAATCAGATCATGCCGGTGCACCAGATAGAAAGGCAGCCCGGCCCCGTACTGATCAAGGTCCAGCCGCAGCACTTCGGACCCGCTGCGGTGACTGCGCAGGACAACGGCGCGGGCGCGCTGGGAGCGCCAGGCCAGATCCTCCGCCAGACCCAGCGCGCGCAGAACCGCAACGCCATTGGGCGAGATCTGCAGCCCGGCGCCGACCTCGGAAATTGCGTTTGCCTGCTCCAGCACAGTGACCTGCGCGCCATGACGCGACAGCGCCAGCGCCGCCGTCAGCCCGGCAACACCGGCCCCAAGGATCGTGACCTTCTGTCCGCTGAGCGCCATCTGCGTGGTGCTTCCCATTCTGTTCCGAGTCTTCCTGTGGTTTCTGCGCCACTCATAAACGAAAAACGCCGGGGTAACAGGCCCCGGCGCTCATATTTTGTTGATTTTCCGCTTCGCGTCAGTCGTCGCGATGGACCTTTTCGCGGCGCTCGTGGCGCTCCTGCGCTTCCAGGCTCATGGTGGCGATCGGGCGCGCGTCGAGACGCTTCAGCGAGATCGGCTCTCCTGTCACGTCGCAATAGCCGTATTCGCCTTCATCGATGCGGCGGATCGCCGAGTCGATCTTGGCGACCAATTTGCGCTGCCGGTCCCGGGTGCGCAGTTCCAGCGCACGGTCGGTCTCTTCGCTGGCGCGGTCGGCCACATCGGGAATATTGCGGGTATTATCCTGCAGCCCTTCGATGGTATCGCGGCTGCCTGCAAGCAATTCCTGTTTCCAGTTCAGAAGCTTGCGTCGGAAATATTCGGTTTGCCGTTCGTTCATGAACGGCTCGTCTTCGGCCGGTCTGTAGTCGTCCGGCAGAAACACTTCTTGCTTCATCTCGGCTCCTTCGGTCTGGCCCGCAATACTGGTCATGACTGGTACCTGTACATTAGGGCTCCCCCTCTGCCGCAGCGTTTATCTGCTCCACTCGTGATTGTCACTACCCAAGTTACCGGCGCCGGGTTAAAACGGCGTTCAAGCCTCACAAACAGGCAGCCGGAACATTACGGAATAGGATAATCATGCGATTTCAGGGCACTAAAGACTATGTTGCGACCGACGACCTGAAAGTGGCGGTGAACGCCGCGGTCACGCTGGAGCGTCCGCTGCTGGTAAAAGGCGAACCGGGCACCGGCAAAACCGAGCTGGCCCGGCAGGTTGCGGAGGCCCTTGGCCTCAGGATGATCGAGTGGAACGTGAAATCCACCACCCGCGCCCAGCAAGGGCTGTACGAGTATGATGCCGTCTCCCGCCTGCGCGACAGCCAGCTGGGCGAAGAGCGTGTCCACGATGTGAAAAACTACATCAAAAAGGGCAAGCTCTGGGAGGCCTTTGACGCGGGGGAGAAAATCGTGCTGCTGATCGACGAGATCGACAAGGCCGATATCGAGTTCCCCAACGATCTGTTGCAGGAGCTCGATAAGATGGAGTTCCACGTCTACGAGACCGGCGAGACGATCAAGGCAAGGCACCGCCCGATCATGATCATCACGTCCAACAATGAAAAAGAGCTGCCCGACGCCTTCCTGCGCCGCTGCTTCTTCCACTACATCCGCTTCCCGGATGCAGAGACGATGAAGAAGATTGTCGAGGTGCACCACCCGGGCATCAAAGAAGCGCTGCTGACCACCGCGCTGACCCAATTTTATGAGATCCGCGAGACGCAAGGCCTGAAGAAGAAGCCCTCCACCTCGGAGGTGCTGGACTGGCTGAAGCTGCTGCTGGCAGAAGATCTGAGCCCTGAGGACCTGGCCCGCGACGGAGCTGATGCGCTGCCGAAACTGCACGGGGCGCTCTTGAAGAACGAGCAGGACGTGCATCTGTTCGAGCGTCTGGCCTTCATGGCGCGGCGGCAACGCTGACCCCCTTGCCGCGGCAGCGTCCGGCTGAGACCATAGA
>CAJXHQ010000325.1 GCA_913054485.1 uncultured Paracoccaceae bacterium | reverse complement strand
TCACCCTCTTTGCCGGTTGGCAGCAGCGTCAGGTCAAAACTGCCGCCGCTGCCGTGGCGCAGCACCCCGGCCGCGCGGAACACCCCGCCGGCATCCTGCGAACCGATGCGCACTGCAATGCCCTGCGGCTGCGTCACCACGGTGCCCTCCACTGTGACCTGCCCGTTCAGCGCGCCGCGGAAGGACCCGTTGAACCCGCCCAGCGTGGAGAAATCGCCGCGGAAACTGTTCAAGGCGATGGAATCCGTAACCTGCAGACGGGTCAGCGCCAGCCGGATCGGGCCGGATTCGCCTCCGCCTGCCCCGCCGCCGCTGTCTCCGAAGGGGGATTTCCGCAGGTCGATCACACCGCCGCCGACCCGCACTTCCGGCACAGTGCCGCGCCGCCCGATCAGCTCAACCGGCCCATTCATCCAAGCACCGATCCGCACGTTGCTGAACTCCGCCCGCTCCAGTCCGCCGCCCTCGGCAGCCGCGACCGTCCCTTCGGCAGACAGCCCCGCGGCCTCCAGCGAAAGCGCCTCGACCCGCGCGGGTTTATCCAGCACCGCCGTCACGGCAAGGCTGCCGCTTTCTGAGGCCGGCTTGGACCAGCCAAGCGCCGGGATCCGGATGCCGAGCCCGGCCAGCTCCGACGCCAGCTCCAGCCGCGGCGGGCCGCCTTTGGCCAGCTCCAGGCTGAACGCCCCGCGCGCCGCACCAGAGAAGGTCTGCGGCGGCAAGCCAAGTTTCAGGGCGTCACTGGCAGCCTGCGACAGCTCCACAGTCCCCGTCACCCGGCCCGGCGGCAGGTCTCCCTTGCCGATCTGCTGCGTCCAGGCCGCGGCGGCGGGCACGCCAGAAAGACTGCCCGCCCCTTGGACCGTGATGCTGCGGTGATCGCCCGCCACCTCCAGCTCGGCCGCGGCCAGAATATGACCGGGCACCAGAACTGCGCTTTCCACGCCGGAGATCCGCCCCCGGTAATGATACTCCACCTTTTCGACGGGCACGTTTTTCGCCAGGGGAACGGACAGGGTTCCTTCCAGCGCCACACGCCCGCTCGCCAGGTCTGCCGGCAGGCCGTTCTTCTCCAGCATGGATAGCGGCGGCCGGTTCAGCAGCGACAGGGCCGAGGTCACCTCGCCCCGGGCTTTCAGCCGCACCACACCGGGCGCGGCCTTCTTGACCCCGATATCAGGGATGATGAAGGAGGTGCCGGCGATATCCACCGGGGCGCCCTGGTCAGGCTGCACCGTGCCCGCATCCGCCGTCACCACGAAACGTTTGTCCAACAGGCTGAGCCGCCCGGAACCGCCGCGCAGCTCGGGCATATGTTTCTGGAAGGTCACCCGGGCGTCTTCGAAATCAGCCTCTGCCGCCACGAGCGGAGGTTCTCCTTCGCGGCCGCGCAGGGCAAACCTGGCACCGGAGATGACACCGGCGTGCAGGTTCTTCACCACCCATTCGCGGGGCTTGGCGGCCAGCCCCGGCGCCCATAGCTCTTTAACGCGCGCGACCGAGATCCGCTCCACCCCGGCATCCATGGCATAGGTCCAGCCCTGCGGCCCGGCCGCGGCCTCGCCGCGCAGGTGCAGCCGGCTGGGCCCGCTGTCGACCAGCATCTCGCCAATGCGCAGGCGGAAGGGGTTCAGCTCCAGTTTGAAATCGCTGCGCACCCCTTCGAAGACCAGCGGTTCCGGGTAGAGCCCCTGCGGATTGAAGCTGAGGTTCGAATAGGTGAACTGCCCCACCAGGCTGTCCAGCCGGCCTTCGGCAATACCATTCAGCCGGGCCTGCCCCTCGGCGGTGCCGGAACCCCAGCCGCTGTCCACGGACAATTCGTCAAAACGCAGCAGCTGCGCTGCCGGGTCATAGGTGAAATAGCTGCGGGCGCCGGTGAAAGGCACCGGACGGGCTTCCGCATCGGGCTGCAGCACACCGGCATCTGCCTGCAGGCTCGCCGCCAGCGGCAGGAGGCCGCCCTCGGCGCTGATGCCGCCGCGCAGCGACCCGGAGACAGGCGCCCGCAGCACCCCCAGCCAGGCCAGCGCCGGTGCCTGCGCCGCGATATCTTCACTGGCGACCTCGCGGACGGCAATGCCGAACTCCGCCGCCTTGTCGCCGATTTCCGACCTGTAGGTGAGCTCAACGCTGGACGCGTAATCGCGCCCCGACAGCAGCGAAAACCCGCCCGACACCTCCAGTGCCCTGCCGTCGCGGTCCAGACGCAGGTGGCCCCCGTCCAGGGTCCAGACACGGCCGAGCCGGGCATCCTCGTACCTCAGTGTCAGCGCTTCGGTCTCAACCTCGGTCAGAGCCGCCAGCACCGGAGTGGCCAGCATAGCATCCCATTGCTCGATCAGCGCGGGCAGATTCTCCGCCTGGCGCAGCGGCCCGCCGGTGTCAGCCAGGCTCAGTTCGATCGAGCCTTCCTCCCGGCGCAGCGTTGCAAAAAGTCCGCTGAGGGCGATCCGCTTGGGCTGCACTTGCCCGCGCAGCAGCGGCCGCATCGCCAGCGAGGCCTGCGCATCAGCCAGCTGCGCGGCGATGCTGCCGTCCTCCTGGGTCAGCACCACGTCGCGCAGGCCCAGCCGCGGCCGCCAGCCCTCACTGACCACCAGGTGGACCTGTCCGAAACTGACCTGCAGGCCGTTGAGGCCGCGCTCAATCCGCGCCTCGATCCGTGTCCTGAGCCACTCCGGTGCATCCAGCTGGCGGCCCGGCACGTATATGATGGCGAGGAGCAAAAGGGTCGCCAGCACCGCAAGCACCGGCATCAGCAGGCGCAACGCCCGGCGGCGGCGCCGCGGGCGGGTCTGCGTCTCTGGCTGCTGCGGGTCCATCGGCCGGAGCCCCCTCTGCTATTCCTCGCCGGGCTTAGCCCTGTTATCACCGCGTCAACTGCTTACAAATCCCTGGAGGACAAGATGCTTGAACCCGAGACCGCCGCCCCCCTGTTCACCCTGCCGCGCCATGACGGCAGCGAGGTGAACCTTGAGAGCCTGCGGGGACAGGCCGTTGTGCTGTTTTTTTACCCGCGCGATGATACGCCGGGCTGCACCAAGGAATCCATCGGATTTTCCGCGCAATTGCAGGCCTTTGCTGATGCCGGCGCCAAAGTGTTCGGGATCTCCAAGGACACTGTCGCCAAACATGAGAAATTCACCGCCAAACACGGGCTCACCACACCGCTGCTGTCCGACGCGGATGCGGAAGTCTGCGAGGCCTATGGTGTCTGGAAGGAAAAGAACATGTACGGCAAGAAACACTGGGGCATTGAGCGCTCCACCTTCCTGATCAGAGCCGACGGCACCATCGCCCGCATCTGGCGCAAGGTGAAAGTGGACGGTCATGTGGAGGATGTGCTCGAAGCCGCGCGATCCCTCACCGGCTAAGCCGCTTTCTGAGCCCTGGCCCGGCTTAGCAGCCGGGCGGGGTGCTCCCGCCCGCCGTGCGGGCATCACAGATGCCCTGCGGCCGTTGGGCCGCGCGCCGCGCTGGCACGCGGCGCGGTTTCGCTTCGTTTTCAGAGGTTTGGCCCTAGGGTGTCTGAGATTGTTTTAAGCTTGCAGAAAAACCTTGTGCCGTGGCCTGCGGACATTAAGGTATATGAAAAAGAATACAAATGATCTGCGCTTCCGGAGGAGGGAAGCGTACCTTTGGGAGGGAAACATGACCAAATTCACCAAACTCATTGCGGCCAGCGCTCTGGCCTTAACAGCCAGCATGGGTGCGGCTGTCGCCGAGACCAACCTGACGTTCTCGACCTGGTTGCCGCCGACCCACCCCATCAACACCGGCATGCTGCAGGGGCTGCTGGACATGATGGAGGAAGCGTCCGGCGACGAAGTCACCGGCGAGCTGAAGCACGGTCTTGCGCCGCCGCCGGCACAGATGGATCTGGTGATGGACGGTGCTGCCGACATGACCATCATCTTCCACGGCTATCAGCCGGGCCGGTTCACCGGCACCAAGCTGATCGAGATCCCCGGTTATGAGGGCAATGCCGAAGCCTCTTCGGTTGCTTACTGGCGCGTGCACGAGGCGCGTCTGGCCGCGTTGGACGAGCATCGCGGTGTCAAGCTGGTGGCGCTGACCACCCATGGGCCGGGCCAGATCCACTCCAACAAGGAAGTTGCCTCGCTGGATGATCTGAACGGGCTGAAGACCCGCCTCGGCGGCGGTGTCTCAGCGGATGTGGGCAAGGAGCTGGGCCTCGTTGGCATCCAGGTGCCGGCCCCCAAGGTCTATGAGACGCTGTCCTCCGGCGCGGCGGACGCCGTGGCGATGAACATCGGCGAGCGCACGGGCTTCAAGCTCAACGAGGTGGCCAAAAATGTCTACGAGATGCCGGGCGGCTTCTATCGCGGCTCTTTTGCCGTGCTGATGAGCCAGGAGGCCTTTGATGCCCTGCCGTCCGAGGTGCAGACCAAGCTGGACGCCGAGGTCTTCGGCGAGGCGGCAAGCCGCATGATGGGGCAGGTCTGGGATGCTCATGATGCCAAGGCGCGCGCTGCAACCGAGGCGATGGAGGACAATACCATCGTGACCGCTTCGGAGGCCGATCAGGCCGCCTTTGGCGAAATGGCCGAGCGGGTGAAGGCCAAGATCCTGGCCGAGCTGGCCGAGGCTGGTGTGGACGCGGAAGCGGCCCATGCGATGGTTGTGACGGAAATGGCGGCGAACTAAGCCGCGCCGGGCCCC
>CAJXHQ010000324.1 GCA_913054485.1 uncultured Paracoccaceae bacterium | reverse complement strand
AGAAGGTCGCGCAGATGGATCGGCGGGTTGCCCTGCATCTTGGCGGAATACTGCTTCCACAGCTCAAACGACGCATTGTTGCAGGCCATCTGCAGCATGTGCATCGAGGTCGCTTCCCAGGCGTGGGTCTCGCCGGATTTGCGCGCCTTGTAGAAGCCGCCGATGGGCAGCACAGCTGCTTCATTGGCCCAGGCACGGGCGTGGACTTCCTCGGCTTTCACCTGGATGCCGCTGACACCGATGCCGGAGATGCGCGAGGTCATGCCGGGGAAGAATTCCGCACACATGGCGCGAGACAGGCCAACAGCCTCGAAGTTCAGGCCGCCGCGGTAGGAGGAGATGACCGAGATGCCCATCTTCGCCATGATCTTCAGCAGACCCTGATCGATGGCTTCACGGTAGCGCGCGACGTTTTCAGTGAGCGTGCCATCCAGCAGGCCGCGGCCGATGCGGTCAGCCAGTGAGTCTTCCGCGAGATAGGCGTTCACCACGGTGGCACCGCAGCCGATCAGAACCGCAAAGTAATGCGGATCGATACATTCAGCCGAGCGCACGTTCAGCGAACAGAAGGTGCGCAGACCCTTGCGGGTCAGATGCGAGTGCACGGCCGAGGTCGCCAGGATCATCGGCATGGACACTTTGCCCTCGCCGGAGTGCTGGTCAGTCAGTACCAGATGGCCTGCGCCCGAGCGCACGGCCTCTTCTGCCTCTTCCCGGACCCGCGCAAGTGCTGCATTCAGCGCGCCGGTGCCGGGCTCAAAAGTACAGTCGATCTCGGCCTGCTGGCCTTTGAAGCTTTCCGACAGCTTGTCCCACTGGGCATTGCCCACAAAGGGGCTTTCCAGCACGATGATTTCGGTCTGCGAGCTGTCTTCGTCCAGCACGTTCTTCAGGTTGCCGAAACGGGTCTTCAGCGACATCACCCGGAATTCACGCAAGGAGTCGATCGGCGGGTTGGTCACCTGGGAGAAGTTCTGGCGGAAGAAGTGGCTCAGCGGGCGGTACATCTTTGACAGAACCGCCGAGGGGGTGTCATCGCCCATCGAGGCCAGCGCTTCCTTGCCGTCTTCGGCCATCGGCGACAGGATCTGCTCCAGGTCTTCCGAGGTATAGCCAGCCGCGATCTGGCGGCGGCGCAGGTCCGCGCCTTCAAACAGCGGTGCTTCGGTGACGCCGGACAGGGTCTCTTCCATGTCAGCGATCTTGCCGACCCGTTCACCGATGGGCAGCGCGGCGGCCAGCTTGTCCTTCATTTCGGTGTCGCGGTAGAGCTTGCCCTTCTTCATGTCGACAGCCAGCAGCTGGCCCGGGCCAAGCGCGCCTTTTTCAACAACGTCTGCTTCGTTGATCGGCACCATGCCCGCTTCGGAGCCGGCAATCAGCAGCCCGTCACCGGTCACGACATAGCGCATCGGACGCAGACCGTTGCGGTCCAGACCGGCGCAGACCCAGCGGCCATCAGTCATCGCCAGGGCGGCGGGGCCGTCCCAGGGTTCCATCACCGAGTTGCAGTAGGAATACATGTCGCGCCAGGCCTGCGGCAGCTCCACCGCCTGCTTGGACCAGCTTTCCGGCACCAGCATGGTTTTTGCCATCGGCGCAGAGCGGCCCGCGCGCACCAGCACTTCGAACACACCGTCCAGCGCGGCGGAGTCCGAGGCACCGCCCGGCACGATCGGCTTGATGTCCTCGGCGTGGTCGCCAAAGGAGGCCGAGGCCATGCGGATCTCGTGGCTCTTCATCCAGTTCAGGTTGCCCTTCAGCGTGTTGATCTCGCCGTTGTGGGCCAGCATGCGGAAGGGCTGCGCCAGCCACCATTGCGGGAAGGTGTTGGTGGAATAGCGCTGGTGATAGAGGGCAAAGGCGGACTCGAAACGTTCGTCCATCAGGTCCGGGTAGAAGACGGCGACCTGCTCGGCCAGCATCATGCCTTTGTAGATGATCGAGCGGCAGGAGAGCGAAGCCACATAGAGCCCGTCCACATGCGCCTGCGACGCCGCTTTTTCGATGCGGCGGCGGATCACGTAAAGCTCGCGCTCAAAGGTTTCCTCGTCCACGCCTTTGGCGTTGGAGATCAGGATCTGCTCGATCTCGGGACGGGTCGCATTGGCTTTTTCACCCAGGCAGGTCACATCCACCGGCACGTGGCGCCAGCCATAGATGTAATAGCCCATGCGCAGCACTTCGGTTTCGACGATGGTCCGGCAGGTTTCCTGCGCGCCAAAATCAGTCCGCGGCAGGAAGACCTGACCGACAGCGATCAGCTCGTCCATCTTCGGCTCGTGGCCGGTGCGGCGGATCTGGTCATAGAAGAACTTGGCCGGGATCTGCACATGGATGCCCGCGCCGTCGCCGGTCTTGCCGTCCGCATCCACAGCACCGCGGTGCCAGATCGCTTTCAGCGCGTCGATACCGGCTTCAACCACCTTGCGGCTTTTCTTGCCGTCAACCGAGACAACAAGCCCGACACCGCAGGAAGAATGCTCTTCTTCCTCGCCGTACAGCCCGTTTTCAGCCATCCACTGGCGCTTTGCTTCCTCAGCGGCAACCCAGTTTTCATCATATTTGGTCATGTGACTAACCTTTCCTGCTGCGGTGCCGGGCTGGGATCTCCTGCCGCCAGCACCGCGGAATTTCGTATTCAGACGTGTCGTGATTATTTAGCCGCAACCGCAGTCTTGGCGTTGAACTTCCCGATGATCGCTTCGGCGCAGTCGCGGCCGTCCTTGATCGCCCAGACCACGAGGCTCGCCCCGCGCACGATGTCGCCCACCGCATAGACGCCGTCCAGATCGGTGGCGCCGGTGGTGAACTCTGCCTTGATGGTGCCCCAGCGGGTGACCGGCAGTTCCGGCTGATCCCAGAGGGTGGGCAGGTCTTCCGGCTCAAAGCCAAGGGCCTTGATGACCAGATCGGCCTCTTCCACGTAGTCGGCACCTTCAATGACTTCCGGAGCCTGACGGCCCGAAGCATCCGGCTGGCCAAGGCGCATCTTCTGCACCATCACGCCAGAGACTTTGCCCTCTGTCTCGGTGAAGCCTTTCGGGGCCGACAGCCATTCGAAGATCACGCCTTCTTCTTCGGCGTTCTGGGTCTCACGCTGCGAGCCGGGCATGTTGGCGCGGTCGCGGCGGTAGAGGCATTTCACAGAGGTCGCGCCCTGGCGGATCGAAGTGCGCACGCAGTCCATCGCGGTGTCGCCGCCGCCGATCACGACCACTTTCTTGCCGTTCGCGTTCATCTGGCCCAAAGTGAACTCGGCCACATCGTCACCGAAGCTTTTCTTGTTCGACACGGTCAGGAAGTCGATCGCCTTCTCGATGCCCGCAGCGCCGCTGCCCGGCATTGCCAGGTCACGCGACTTATAAACACCGGTGGCGATGATCACCGCGTCGTGCTTTTCGCGCAGGGCATCAAAAGAGATGTCTTCGCCGATGCCGCAGTTCAGCTCGAACTTGACGCCGCCGTCGGCCAGCAGCTTGTTGCGGCGCTCGACCACGTCTTTTTCCAGCTTGAAGCCGGGGATGCCATACATCAGAAGGCCGCCGGCACGGTCGGACCGGTCATAGACGGTGACCTGGATGCCCGCCTTGCGCAGCATATCCGCCGCTGCCAGGCCGCCGGGGCCCGCGCCGATGATGCCAACGCTTTCGCTGCGCTCCACGGACGGTGCCGCGGGTTTCACCCAGCCGTTTTCCCAGGCCGTGTCGGTGATGTATTTCTCGACCGAACCGATGGTCACGGTGCCATGGCCGGACTGTTCAATCACGCAGTTGCCTTCGCACAGGCGGTCCTGCGGGCAGATGCGGCCGCAGATTTCCGGGAAGGTGTTGGTCGCCTGCGAGGTCTCATAGGCCTCTTCCAGACGGCCGGTTGCCGTCAGGTTCAACCAGTCGGGGATATTGTTGTGCAGCGGGCAGTGGCTCTGGCAATAAGGCACACCGCACTGGCTGCAGCGGCTGGCCTGCTCGGCTGCCTTGGCAGCGGCAAACTCCGCATAGATTTCGCCGAAGTCCTCTTTCCGGACTTCAGCGGCCCGTTTCTCGGGCATGTCGCGTTCGATCTGCACAAATTTGAGCATCGGTTGCTTGGCCACGGTCAGACTCCCTGAATTTGGCTTGGCTGCGGTGGTGATAAACCGGAGCGCGGCGGATTAAAAGTCAATCGTGCTGACCTATTTAAGGTAGCAGCCCTGTGCTGATAGCGAATCTGAAGCAGGTGTACAGGTTTTTTAGGGCGCAAAGCGGACCTAAATGGGCACTTTTGTTTTGAAACAATGCACTTATACAGAGGCCATCCGCTTCTTCCGCCGCGCCACAGGATTCCGCATGCCCTTGTTCCAGCTTGTTCTCGCTGCCCTGATTCAAGGGATCACGGAATTCCTGCCCGTTTCCTCCTCCGGTCACCTGATTCTCCTGCCGGGCCTCACCGGCCTTGAAGACCAGGGTCAGCTGATTGATGTTTCGGTCCATGTGGGCACTCTGGCCGCGGTGGTGATCTACTTCTGGAGCGATGTGCGCGACGGGCTGGCCGGCATGCCGCAGCTGGCCTGCGGGCGTTGCGACACCCGCGGCTCCCGGCTGGCGCTGGGGCTGATCATCGCCACCCTGCCGCTCGTCGCCTTCGGCACGGCGCTGCATTTCACCGGCCTCAGCGATCAGCTGCGTTCAATCAAAGTCATCGGCTGGACAATGCTGGGTTTCG